>JAPOVY010000003.1 GCA_026707905.1 Gammaproteobacteria bacterium
AGAAATCGGACATTTTTTCTTGACAAAATCGGGACAAATTAACTTGATTACAACACATTTTCTGCGGAACGCCTACGATCATGGCAGCCATCCGACCGATCCCGGTTGTCTCGCTGAGCTGAAACGCATGTGGAGTTGCACCGACATGGCTCACGCCCGGCATGAACTGGCGGACTGGGTTCGACGTTGGGGCGAGGAACCAAACTGCGACAAGCTGGTTACCTGGGTCGAGGAGAACATCGACGAGACATTCTCGGTGTACCGATTGCCAAGAAAGCACCGTACCCGCATGAAGTCGACGAACATGCTCGAGCGCTACAACGAGGAGATCCGCCGTCGCACGCGGGTGATCCGCATCTTCCCGAATGAGGCATCGTGTTTACGGTTGATTCGAGCCCTCGCCGTCGAAACCCATGACCAATGGGTAAGTGGTAAACGCTATCTCACCGGACGGATCGGATTACAAAAAGAGACGTCGGAACAGACGATGAAGCTGAAGAAAGCGGCATGAAAAACATACAAATGTCAATCGCGACGACCGACCCGAGGGTAGGTCGTCTCCGTCCCGCTAATATGAATTTGCAGAAAATCCTTGACACAACTCACCCATATCATAGCACCAACAAGGAATCGTCGAAACTTCCTATTTTCTAACCGATCCGCGTTATTCCACTATTTCCTTGCGTAAATCCTGCAATACCTAAAGTTTGAAAACGAATTCGGTTGTTGCCTTTAGCTTGACTGAAATTCAATTCAACGCACAACCTAAAAACCAATCTCGTTAGATTCCGCGTTGGAGCGATCTTGAGTATGACGAAGGGTACGATTCGAAAATTCTGTCGTTCATGACGTGTTAGAAACTTAGCGACAACGAATTGACGGACTAGTTGATGCACGAACACATTCCCGCTATCTGAATCAAAACTACATCCGCCTTTCCTCATCTACAGAGCTTTCGATGCCAAATTTCATGCTACGTCGTGGATAGGTCCACTAACCATCGTATTTATTGTTATTGTCAGCTGCGCTTACAGTGCACCGAAATACGGTGTTTGCTTTATATATATTTTCTAACCAAAGGGCGAAGTGAACGATTCTTCACACTGTAACGTTAATTCGGTATCCTCGCTCACCAATTCCTCCCACTCTCTCGTCTCAAACCAATAGTGACGTCGATCTGCGAGCCACCCATTTGACGTATAGTGCTCTAACCAGCCGTTGAGAAAATTCAACGAATCGAAATCCTGTTTACGTAACGCAATTGCCTCAGGCACCTTATTCATTAACTCAAATGGACTATCGAGCTGGTCGGAGTATTCATTCAACCATCCTGTCGCCTTTATCTGATCAGCAGAGACTGCCTGAATATCTCCCTCTATGAGTGCTGAGAGCATCTCGTCGTCTGAATCAAAGAGCCGTAAGGTAGCATTGGGAAATCGATCACGAACTACTTGTTCCGGAACGGTGCCTGCACGCGCGCCAAAAACGACGTCGCCCACGTTTAGATCTGCTAGTGATTCTGGTCGTTCTAGCTCGTCCGTGTTAATCAACACCAGCGTTCCGAACTCCGAATATGGGATTGTGAAGTTAACGAGCAATCCCCTTGCAGGTGTGATCGCCATCCCGCTTATTATCAAATCAAAGTTATCTTCGATCAGTGCTGGAATAATGAAGTACCAATCTGTCTTCGCAAAGCCGATCCGAACGCCTAGATCTGAAGCTAGCTTCTTGGCTACATCGATTTCGTAACCTATTAGTTCACCGCCCGTATCACACATCACCCAAGGTTCAAATAGCCCGACGCCAACTTTCAACAACCCTCGGCGTTGAACGACGCCTATGACGCCGTCACCAGGGTTACTAACGTCGTGCTCTACCGTGTCGTTAAGTCGTTCGTATCCGTTTGCGAGGATGCTGTACCCTGACCATAGAGTCAATGTCAGCGTGAAAAGGCAGGATGAATAGACTCTCATTGCACCATTCTTACATTCAACTTGTGCTTGTAATGTGGATTTTTAGCCGATCCAACGTGTGATCATATATGAAATGGAAAGTGGTGGCCGCACTGTTACTTCTCGATTGATTCTATTTACTTATTTGACCAATGACTGGTCATCACACTTCCCGCTGTCGTAAATCAGCTTCTGGATTGTTAGCGACCATAAAAGAAAAACCCCGACACGCATGGGCGTGCCGGGGCTGGAGAAGAGATATGCGGCGATCTAATCAGGACCGCCGCGTGGCGTAAACGACCTAGAAGCGCAGGTTTGCGTTCAAGCCGATCTTGCCGCTGCTAGCACCGGTGCGCTCTTCCACACGTCCAAGTGCCAGGTTGATGTCGAGGATGGCATTGCCTTGTGCCAGCTGTCGTAGGCTTGCACCTAACAACATCTCTCGACGATCGCCATCGGTTACACCGAAATCGACGAACGGCGTAAGCAGGTATTGCTCGTTAGCAACCAGCATGCCGTAGCCAATTTGGGCGTCAATCGATTTGTTCGCGCCGGCGTTGCCGAAGCCTGTCAACGCGCCGTAGGTGTTTGCTGAGCCGACCTTGAGGTCGTCTTGCCACAGCATACCGTTACCCAGAGCGTCTGCGCCCCATCGCGGTGCTATTGTGACAGCAACACCCGTCATCGATGCTGACGGATTTAGCTTCGCCATCAGGCTAAAGCCAGATTCGCTGTACTCGTCTGCGCCATGCATCGCGAGCGTTCGACCTTGAATTTCAAGGGTGAACGTGCTGCTCGTCATGCGCACACCACCAGCAACTTCGATACCGGTGCCGGTATCACCGTCGCCACCGTCGGAGCGTAGGCTGACTTGGCCGAACGGCTCAAGCATGCCACCTTGACCGGTTTCGGTTCGGAACGAGCCTTCGAGACCCACGCGGATGCGATTAACATCTGCTGCGAGACCGTCAGCTGCGCCGTTACCGTCTTCGGTTTCAAGTGATGCCGTTGCCGCGTCACCTCGCAATGCGAGCGACATGCGTCCAACCTTCGTCAGTTCTTGGCTACCGCCAACCATCGTGATGGTGGAGGTCAAGTCGCTAACATCGTTGGAAGCACCGACAACCGTCGTGTCAAGTTCGCCAGAGCCGAAGCCTGCAACACCCCAGATCGAGGAGCCGTTGGTCGGCTGGTAGCTCACGTACGGCAGTACTGTCGTCAGGCTTAGATCCATCGTTTGTGTGGCCGTGCCCCAAGAGTAGTCAGACTCACCTGAGCTACTGGAGACTGCAACACCGAAGATCCAGCATTCTGCAACCGTGACATCCGCGCCGAGATAGACGCTTGATGCCATACCGTCGTAGCCTTCGCCTTCATAGGACTGACGATCAATGTCGCCCCAGACGGACCAGTTAGACGGATTCTCGCTTGAACCGAGGTTCAGCGCGAAATTCTGGCCGAATGTCGACTGGAGTGCGTCCAAACCGGTCATCTGGCCACCGAACGCGTCAGTCGTTGCGCTTGTCGTCGATGCGGTATTCGCCGCATTGACGGTATTCCAAGCAGCATCGCTACGTTCGTCAGCAGACATGTTCAGCGCCATGGCGCCTTGATTCTCGACCGGTGCCCATGCGTCGAGCGTGAGGTCAGACGAACGTGCGTCCGTCATCACACGCGAACCAACGCTTGAAGAGACACTCGCGAGCAACGCGCGTCCAAAGCCTGCGAGAGACTTGGCTGCCACTGCCTTGAGTTCGCCGTCACCTACCGTGACCGATCCCGTTACGGAGGCTGAGCCGCCGTGTGGGTCAGTTGCGGTAACCGTGAAGTTCGTCGAACCGCGGGATACCGGACCGACCATCGCGGTCGTTCCGGAGAGCGTCGTACTTGCGATGCCGCTATTACCGGACGTGATCGAGTAGGTCAACGGGTCGCCGTCGTCGCTAAACAGACCCGCAACGGCTTGCGATGCAGGTTGGCCACCAACTTCGAGTGAAATCGGGCTGATGGAGTTAGCAACTACCGGTGCGATGTTCTCGACAGTTGTCGTGAACGTCGTTTGAACCATACCGCCGTCCGCATCCGTGGCCGTCAAGGTGACCATGGTGGAACCAACGTCAAGACCATTGATCATGAGGCTCGAACCGGAAAGCGATGCGTCAACGTACGTGCCATCAGCAACCGTTACGGCGAGCGTTAGCATGCTGTTGTCCTGGTCAGGATCGTCAAACGTCATACCCACGTCGATCGAGAGATCGTCAACGCGTGTGGTGGTTTGATCAGCAATTGCGTTCGCAACAACAGGTTCGATGTTGATAACCGTTACGTTGAACTCGTCCATTACGGATGCGCCGTTCACGTCGGTCGCCGTCAAGGTAACCGTCGTTTCGCCGACTGCGAGTGCATTCAGTGAAAGCATCATGTCGGAGATATCGTCAGCGCTCAAAACCATGCCAGAGCCGATCATGACCGTAATAGTCGGTGTACCGTTGTCCGCGTCTGAGAACACGTTGCTCAGATCAAGTACGAGCGGTGCACGTCGATCCATCTCTTGGTCAGCAATGGAGTTCGCTACGACCGGCGCGATGTTCTCGATCGTGGTCATGAAGGTGTTGGATACCATGCCGCCGTCGGCGTCAACCGCCGTGAGCGTTACATTCGTGGAACCAACTTCCAGACCGCTGATCATGAGCATATGCCCGTCAAGCGATGCGTCAACTGTCATATCGTCTTCGACCATGACCGTGATGGACAACATGCTGTTGTCTTGGTCTGGGTCGTTGAAGGTATCACTAATGTCGATTGACAGATCGTCCACACGTGTGGTGGTTTGATCGGCAACCGCATTCGCAACAACCGGTACGATGTTGACAACCGTGACATCGAAGTCCGTCATGATCTCGCCGCCGTTGTCATCAACAGCCGTCAGCGTGATCGTCGCGCTACCTACCGCCAGGGCGGTCAAGGTGAGCGTGGAATCTTCGATCATTGCGGAAACGAGCGAGTCATCGCTAACCATCGCGGTCAGCGTGCTGATCATGCCGTCTGCATCCGCAAAGGTGCCACTCAGGTCAATACCTAGTGGAGCGATGCGGTCAAACGACATGTCGTCGATGCTCATCGCAACCGTCGGCTTGACGTTCTCTACTTCAACCATGAAGTCATGAGAGAACATGCCGCCGTCGACGTCCGTCGCGGTGATCGTAATCGTCGTGGACCCTACGTAGAGACCTTGGACCGTCAACATGGTGCCATCAACCATTGGATCGGCAATCATGTCGTCTGCAGCCATCACGGTGAACGTGAGTGGTGAGTCGGTATCAGGATCGTTAAACGTCATGCTGATATCGAGTTCGAGGTCGTCGATTCTCGTCAGGGTTTGATCCATGATCGCATTCGCGACAACCGGATCAACGTTGTTGACCGTGACCGTGAAGGTGTCAGTGATCATGCCGCCGTTGTTGTCGGTGGCTTCCAACGTTACCGTTGCTTCGCCAACCGCCAGAGCGGTAATCATCAACATGTTGTCCTCAAGGTCGATCTCGCCGACTTCGATGACTGCATCTTCAGGTACGGATGCGGTGATCGCGCTGATCTCACCGTCGATGTCTGCGAACACTTCGCCGACATCAACAGATAGTGGATCGATGCGGTCAAGCTCTTGTGCTTCGACACTCATCGCAACTGTTGGTGCGATGTTGATAGTCGTCGCCATGAAGGTGGACTTGACAGTCGCCCCGTGCGGGTCAGTCGCCGTTAGCACGATTTCAACGTCACCAGGCTCTATGCCTGCAACGCCCGTAATCGTCAGCTCAAAGCCCATCACGTCAAGCATGACGCGATCCTGGCCGTCGCCCAGGGTGTCTGCCGGGATCACCAGACAGCCGTCACCATCATCGGAGTCCGTAAAGACGCCGGATACGTCAACCACGTGAGGTGTGACGCGATCCAGGGTTTGCGGATCGAGCGGCATCGACTCTTCCGGTGCCGCGTTAACGATGATCGTTTCCATGACTGGCGTTGCGTTGCCACCCATGTCCATTGCAGTAATGGTCAACGTCGCTTCACCTGAACTTCGGCCAACCAACGTCGCGGTACCGTCATTGACGATCACCAGTAGTACGTCGTTGTCCGAGGACATCGCAGTGATGCTGGTGACCATGTCACCACCATCGGGATCTGAGAACAGACCGTCCAGTTCAATGTCGGCGAATGCGCCGATATTGATCGTGTTGTCCGCCGGCAATCGCATAGCAAACGCGTCTGCGTCAGCAACCGGTCCATTGTTCTCACCAACGTGAACGTCGAACGTCAGGTTGACCGATGCACCTTCCGGGTCGGAAGCGGTCAACGTAACGGTTACGGGTGCATCTTCTTCGGTTACAGCGACGCCAGAGAATTTGACATCGTCTAAGCCTGAAGTTGATACTGCTACCTTCGTCATATCGCTAGAAGAAGCGTCCACGAGCAAGCGATCACCGTCTTCGTCAGTGAAATACATGCCGGTGTAAAGTGATCCCGAACCAGACACGACGATCATCTGATCGTCGATCACTTTTTCGTCTTCCTCAAGCTCTTGATATGCAGCAGCAAGGGTCGGCGCATCATTTTGATCGACAACGCTAACTTGAATCTCAAGCGGCTCGGACATGATGGTGTCATCCCATTTGTCTCGCAGCACGAGCTTCAATACGTGTCGGTCTGCCGCTTCGTAATTGAGTGGCGTGTCGACAGAGATCGTGATCTCACACTTGTCATCCGCAGAGGACGCTTTGAAATGGCTCGAGCCGGTCAGAATGGCGTCTGGGTAAGGGTCGTCGTCCGTACACGCAACTTTATTACCTACCTGTTCACCCTTCGCGCCGTTCTCATTCACCGATGCACCAATCGCGATCGTACCGCTTTTGACGAGCGTGATCTCCGGTGCGTCGTTAGAGGCTCGGGTCGTGACCGTGAACGTGTCCGACAGCGAACCGCCTTTCCCGTCTGAAGCCGTAATCGTTACGGTAACTGTACTATCTGCTCCTGCTGTTGCGTTTGCACCGGTTACGGTTAGGACATTGCCTTCACCCAGCGATACAACATTGGTGTAGATGTTTGTATGTGCAGTGTACGTGATGGGGTCGCCTTCGGGATCGTCGAAATAATCGTCGAGATTGAACGTTCTTTTAAGACCGTTGACCATCTTCTGATCAGCGATCTTGTTATCGGTTTTACCGTCGGCCTTTTTCGCGAAATTCAGCTCGTTGGCATTTTTCAATGTAACGGTGATGGGGACAGATACCGGATCGGACCAATTGTCAGTCACTTGGAGATTAACGGTACACATCGTCGCCGTTTCATAGTCAAGATCCTTTCCGCTAAGCGTGATCCGATCTTCCGTCGGTGGGCTCGCAGTCGAGTTACCCGCCGCAAAGGTCGCACTGAGCGTACCTCCTGCACAAGCAACGCCCTTGCCTGCGTCACCAACTAACTTATATGAAAGCATGTCGTTATTGACACCACCTTCATCCAGATCTCCTGCGACCCACGCCGTCATAACGACACTACTTGTGCCTTCGTTCATTTCCGCGTTGTAACCGGTCGCGCCACCCGCAAATTGCGGTAGGTTATTGGCGCCGATTTTCACGTGAACGGTAGCCATTGACCAATCTGAAGAAGCCAATCGACCAGTGGCAGGTCCGCTCCATACACGGTAGTAGACTACGCCAGTGTAAGTTCCTTTGGGTCTGTCAACTAGGTCTGTGTTCGGATCCTCAAGACTCCCACTCGTGTCTGTGACAAGACTGTCTGCCGTGATGTGAAGTATTGGACCAACTTTTCGAGTTGTGACAACCCGATTGCCTGCTGTACCTTTGATACCCGGTGCAGGAGTTGTGCCACCCGTGTTGGAAACCGTACAGTCAGCAGAATCGGTGCCTCCGACCGTCACGTCAGCACCTGGTGCGTCGGTTCTAGCAGTGGGAGGGAATTCCGCGTCAATTGCAGAATCACCAGCGGTCGCAGAGTCGCAAACCCAAACGTCTGTCGAAGTTGCACCCGAGTCGAAGTAGACAGGCGCCCCTTCAGGATCTCTGAAGTTGCCTGAGATGAGGACGGTCCGTGAATCGCCTTTACTCAGATACCAGACTGGTTCTTTATTGGTCTTCGCATTTTGCGTCGACATCGGCTGTTCGTCGTAGTTCGTAACCTTGACCGCGATGGTCAGCGTACCAACTACCTTTCCTTTGCCAGCCGTGTTATGTGCGCTAACAGTAAGTGTTTGACTTGGCGAACCACCAGTGAGAACGTCGTAGTCGACATGCTTACCGTCCGCAACAGCGAGTACGGGCGGTCCACCCGAAATGCCCGTAGCGGGTTTTGCAACAGTAAACGTAGTTCTCCCATCCGGTCGACAGTTTGCCGTTCCCGTAGAAAGCTCCAGCGCAGAAATGCCTGTGACTACATAACAAATAGTAGCCGCCGGCGAACCAGCTAAACCTTCTGCAATTCGGCCATTTATCGCAGTCAAGTTATTAGATTCTTCTGCCGGATCCTCGTTCCAAGTGATCTCTGTCGAAGTCGAAAAGTCTAACTGCGCTTGCGCTTGAAACCCGACTAGAGTCACCAACGCGACCAGCAGGCTACCGACCGCTCGGCGCAGGAATGTCGTGTTTTGAATCATCATCCCATCTCCTCTAGAAGCTCCGGGTTCGATTCGTTGAGTCGTTTCGACGCGAGGCGATCCGACAACCACCCCTATGGGCTTTCGTCGAACTCGCGTCGACGCCACCCAGGAACAATTGCTCCTGAGCGAAGACAAACGCGCCTTCCACGCTCGCACTCGAACTAAATGTTCATTGAAGAAATTCAATTGGCCTCTCCTCCAGTTACCAATCTTCCGCAACTGCGCCTTCGCATCCCTGCATTGGCCGAACCCGCAGCTACTTGAAGGTGGTCATCATACAACAATCTAACCCTACCTTCCTGCATAAAAACGCATCGTCACCAAAGCAACGATGGCTGATATATTCATACTTTTCGACGTAAGCCAGTCTCCAAACAAGCCGCTATCGTGTTCCAACACATGCTTTCACATCGACTCAGCTAACAAGATGCAGTAGCCGAATCACGTGCTGAAACGGTTGCGAAGTATACGCTAATCAGATCAATTCCCAAGAAAAAAATCCACAATCTGAAAAAACGACACGTAGATTTCACACCTTTAACTACATTGGGCGCACTAATTGCGCGCACGAGTTGGTTTAAACACCGTGTTAGATGCCGTCTATTAACGAGCATTCAGCTAGCTATTGCTCTTCTAATCGCTGAACAAATTCCACCAGATCCAATGTCTTCAATTGTCAATGTAACGCTTCAATCGCGAGCGTGAATTCCGTACGGTTCGATCCATATGGATCAAATTCATTCGGTATCTACGCTGATGAGTTCAGTGTTTCGCAACGATAGATTCGTATCTGAAACGTGAAAGGAAGCACGACGGCTTAACGCTTGTTCCGCTTCTTACGTCTATTTCTGCGCTTCCGACGGACTAATTGAACGGAATATGCGCGAATGCGATAGATCATGTGACCGTCCACAATCTCATCCTGATAGCTAGTTCCAGTTGCGCAGAGCTAGTTAGGCAGAAACTAGACGATGGCCGTGTCGTCGTGACACGCTCAGGATTCGCCTTCTCAGCCCTTTTCAATGCGGACCAACTCAAACATCGCATTGACACGAGCCTCGTATGTGGACGGTCACATGGTCTTGCGCCGTCGAACTCTCATCATCGCGCAAACCAACAAGACGCGAAATTGTGCGCGACCGATTCAAAAACGATCGAGTTTGCGCGAATCGATGGTTCGTCTTTCGTACGCTTCTAAATTCGCTTCAGCGTTCTACAACTTTCAACTCCCTTCGAGAGCTTCGCCAAACTCCAACCGAATCTCATCGCTGAAATGAAAAGCGTTCTTTCTCGTAGCGATCTGCCTTCTCCGATATGCAACCCTTTTGTTTCCCTAACAAGCAGCCAGCTTCGATGGAGGTGTTCCGCTACAACGCAAACGACCACGAGTTTTGCGTACTGAGACAAGGCTCCTTAGGTCACTTGATCGTGACGTGCACACCGCCCTTCAATGTTCAGTCGCTTGTGGCTAACATCGCTTTACGTGAATATCGTCCTTCTAGATTCTTCGAGCAAGACCTACTGCTGCTACTTGAATCTGCAAATGGTTCATCTGGCTATGTACTTATCAAGTCCACAACGCCGTCTTCGCCCAAATTGCTGTCCTTAAGAACGGGTCATCAGATTTCCGCGTGGCTTTAGGAAGCGAGAGTTCGTAGTTGAATGCCTGCACGACTGTCTCGAACGTGTGAGCGTATATGGACGTTAGGGAGCTGAAGATTGCGACCCATCCCTCATCTGGGTCGATCTCGTAATGGAACGTGCTTTCGTTGACTTATTCGCAGTCAGATGAGCGCGCATTCTCAATCAATCCAAGGCCACGAATCTAACACCCTTATCTTATATCGATAGACGGACTCGCCATCAACACGCAACCGCTAGCCTTTGTGGATCGAGTTTACCGGTGACCTCCCCGATGCGCCGCATACCGCCAATGACGACTAATCCCACGAGAGCTGCTACGACTAGTCGGGTTACCTAACTTGGTACCTAAAAGCTCTCACCAAGCACTGCTGCCATCGAGTTGACTTGGACGGCATTACCAATGCAGAACGCTGCAACCGCACCGAACACCGAGAACGCAAGATCCAACCACTTACCGAGTCCTGGCGCGAACTCCCCGGCACCATTGCGAAGATAATACATGGTCCGCCAACGCATTTGACGATCTTGTCGACCTCACGGCATCGGACGGCGTAGACCGCATTTGCATATTTCGTCGCTATTCCGAAGAGAGCGATCAGCCACACATAGAAGATCGCACCAGGACCGCCCAACGCGATTGCAGTCGCGACGCCCGCAGTGTTTCCTGTGCCAACCGTCGCGGATAGTGCGGTCATCAACGCATCGAAAGGTTTGCCTTCACCCTAGTCAGCGGAGTCGGAACAATCTCACTCACCGAGCCTTCAGACGGCGACGTCACAATTGCTATTCGTTTATACCGCTGATTCGAATCACGTAAAGCGTCGTAGAAGGACAAATCCCACAATCCTCCATGGCTAAAGTTGCCCTTCCGTGTGCTACATGCAATCTACGTCGACATTCAACGTACGGGATCTTTTCGACCTGTTTGAGTGGTCGTCACGGACTCCTTTATAGGCGAGTATGTGTCGAACGCGCGCACCTAAAAGAAATCTGAAATGGATACTTCAATAACGAGTGACCTGATCGATCGCGTCCGCGTACGACTTGAGCTATTTCCAGAGCTGAAGAAATCGCACCACTTCGTATTTGTCAGCCCGTTAGATCGATCCTATGCAGGTCGGACGGAGTATGTCTGGTTGAGCGTGCATCCTGGCGATGGTGAAGACGACTGGGAACTCTGTCCATGTAACACCGAGGAAACCCGACTCTACAACTTTCAGTATGAGTATGGACCAAGCATCGGCAGTCAACGTCGGGTGAAGAAACTTAGATGGTTTCTCGGCGACGAAATGTTCTGTCGAACGACCTTAACGATGTTGTTCTTTTGGAGTGTAAAAGACATCGGATCGTCCTTTACGTCAAAGTTCGGCTACACGTTGAACAAGCATCCTCATTGGGATTTCTGCACAGAACTGAATTTGGCACTCATCAATCGTCTACAGCCTAAAGCCGTGTTCGCTGAAAGTCGACCATTACGTCAACGGTACGAACGCGAATTCAAGCTAACACCCGTTGCGACGTATTACGACCAACACCGGCACCCGATACTTGAGATACTTCGATTTAAGAATGGAATCCACTTCTATTGCTTCGATAACCCGAGCGCTAGACGTGGCCACGAAGAAATCCGCGGATTAGTCCACCGATTTGTTGCAAATGACAATATGCATTAACTTCACATGAGATTCATCCATCGCACGTAACGCAGGCGTGTCAGCTATTGAGAGCTACTCGAGTCAAGGTCTCTCCCCAAAATATATAGATGGCGGGCACCAACCGTGATTATTTCCCTTATCAAGGACTGAGTGAATGCCTTATCGAGTAATTTGTCTGGCTTCACCCCTGGTATTTGGGTAGGCAGTTATCTACCCAAGTCAGAAGCGATTCCTGGCGTTCCATTAGCGTCGACGGTTAACGTCGTGCCGAGTGACTGCGATACCCTCCACCGTGAGATAGAAGATATTAGGTCTCGGTAGTGCGATGCAGCGTCTTGACTAGCTTCACATATCTTTATTAGATTCATGAGTTTAAGGAAACGGATGACCAAATATCGTGTAGATGCTCTGCCGCACGTTCGTACTTACTCAAGGCGCATATGTAGTTCTGTGTGGTTTTCACACTATTTACACGGTTCTGCGTCGATCAGAACTTATGTCCTGATTCCGTTTTTCAGTTGCCGACACTGCGGGGATAGCGCCTCCCGCATCAAAGCGCGCAAGCCCTTTGAGCAACACATTCTTCGACGCGTTCACGTCGCGGTCGTCACGATACCCGCAATGGATGCAGTGATACCAACGATCGTTCCGCGTCAATGGCTTGTCTGGTAAACCACCGCAACCCGCACAGCGTTGGGTGGTGCGTTTGGGGTCGACACGCACCAACTGACCACCGGCACTTGCAGCCTTGTAGTCCAGTTGGGTGATGAACGTGCCCCAGTTCTGCTCGAGAATCGAGCGATTCAAACCGGTTTTCTGTTGGACCTGACGTCCTGGACATTCCACCGTACCCGCCGCGGATGCGGTCATCGCCTGGATGTCGAGATCTTCCACCGCAATCCACTTGCCATGGTCTTTGACGATCTCGCTCGTGAGACGGTGAAGGGCGTTGTGTTGTTGGACGCGTGCGCGATAACACGCCCGCGCGAGTGCCTGCTGTCGTTTCTTACGTTGGTTAGACCCCGGTTTACAGCGACTCAAGGCTCGTTGCTTGCGGCGGATGTCAGTCCGGTCCGGCGTGTGGCGTGGGATCACCGTACCATCGGATAACGCCGCACTCACACGGACCCCCACGTCGATGCCGATGGCACGGTTTAGACCGAGGCGTCGGATCTCATGGTCGCACACCAACTGGATGAAGATTCCCGTGGGACGTTGAACCACCCGGACGACCTTCACGTGGTCGCGAGCGTCACATCGATGGTCCTGCCGCCAGCGGAACCGCCCGATCCCCTTGATCTTCACGTACCCGTACTTGCCGTTAAAGGTGGGTTTCTTGTGGAGCGTCTCAAACGACATCACGCCGCGCTTCGCTGACTTGAAGCGCGGGAATCCGCGACCTTCCCGAAAGAACCGCTTGAACGCCCGGTCGACCCGCACCAACGCCGAATCCTGACACCACCTGTCAAATTTGCTGAACCATTCATCGGTATGGCGAATCGTCGTCAATGAACCGCGCTGGTCAAAGAGACTGATGCTCTCCCCAGTCTTCTGATAACAGTCGATGCGTTCCTGTAAGGCACCGTTGTAGAGCAACCGTTGCTGCGTGAGGAACTCGGCGAGGTTCCGATGGGTAGCGGCGTTCAGCTTCGCTTTGTAGGTATACGTAATCACAGGACGAGTTTAAGCTGGAATACTGGCTCGCGCAAAAGAAATCGTCCCATCGACGGGACGTCGGTTCGGTCTAATTACGAAATTAGATCAATAAGTTAGGTACCGTGTTACTTGCGTGCGAACTCAAAACCACATGTAACTAAATATGAGCCTTACTCAATCACCGTCGCCTAAAGTAATGGGTTATGCACCTTTAGCCCAGGAAACCGGCTAAAGTCTCGATCAGCACTCCATAACTCAACTACACCATGTACACTACAAATTGCCGCTATTCGTGCGTCGCAGACCATTGGACCCTCAATGCGACCGTCGATTAAGAAACTGCGTAAATTCTGCCAATATCCGTCGGTTTCAGACAAACATTGCGAGACAGGTGACTCTAACCATGCATCGATCTGTTCTATTGCGTTAGCAGTCGTAGATGCTGGTTTGTAGACGCGAGGATGGGTAACGATCGCGAAAAACTCTGAAAGACAATGCCAAGGGAGGCCCCAGGACACATTTCCATTGGCAAGCTCAGCAATGCAATTTTTCGCTCGATCGTGCCATTCTGCGTCAGCACGATGGGCGTAGACCAGAATATTGGTGTCAACGGCAATCACGAACCTCTGCCTTCGTAGATAAGCGATCGAGTCTCTCCCCAATCTTTACCTTTCAATTCGAGGTTGAGTCCGTCACCATTCACACTAGCATCCCTTAGCACGAATTTCGCCTTCGATTGATCGGCTCGCATCGCGAGCCGTAAGCCTCGCTCGACCAAAGCCCGAAAGGTGATCTTCTGTTCCGATGCATGCGCTTTCGCAGAACGCATCAATTCATCGGACAGCTCCACGGTCGTTTTCAATATGGGTCCCCATATCAAACAATATAGTCCTGCATATTCTAGAGCAATTCCTTACCGCTTGCTTGAAATTAAGGGGACTTATAACCCTGACTACCCAGGGGGCGTCACAGGTTCATTTTGACGGATCATCGGATAACCTAATGGTTCAACCCTCGCCGGTCCAGACGCGCCAGTCGCCGACGCCTTGATGTTCATTGCGGCGTTGATATCTGCATTTGACTCGTGTCCACATTGGACACACTTGAAGATGGCCT
>JAPOVY010000108.1:0-6891 GCA_026707905.1 Gammaproteobacteria bacterium
ATAACCCGGTTATCACCATCGACGGTCCTGCCGCATCGGGTAAGGGGACACTTGCTCAGAGGTTGAGCGCCGAGCTAGGGTTCAATTTACTAGATAGCGGCCTTCTTTATCGCATCGTTGCCTATACAGCAACATTAGCACAACTTCCACTTCACGACGAGAACGCGTTGGAATCGTTCATTCAATACCGACTTAGATTCAAGATCAACGAAGAACCTAGTAGGGACGTGTCGCAGGGTGTCTACGAGGCATATATATTCAAGCAAGTCGGCGTTGAAGACATCGTGAGTATTAATAACCGAAACGTCAACTTAGAACTACGCAGTCCAGAGACTGGCGTGAATTCGAGCGTGGTATCCGCAATTCGGGAAGTTAGAAAACTCCTCATTCCGGTTCAAAGGTCGATGCGAACGCCTCCTGGTTTGGTTGCTGACGGTCGCGACATGGGTACCGTCGTGTTTCCAGATGCCCAGATCAAGTTCTACCTAGACGCGTCCGTCGAAACGCGTGCGCGACGACGTCTCGATCAGTTACAGAAACCCTGTGACTCAGACTCTCTCGAGCACATGATTGCTGAAATCGAACAACGTGATGAGCGCGACCGAACGCGCGAAGTTGCGCCGCTCGTGGCATCTGAAGATGCAGTTGCTCTCGATACGACCAGTATGTCTATCGATGAGGTCTTTGCAGTTACAAGATCTACAGTAATTACACGACTTGCTATCTGAGCAACGAAACCTGTGGGAAGAGGTACCTGAACCTTTGATCAGCGAAGTAAGTACGATGCTTCGGGTATGAGATTCGTCTGGAGTTCCCAGTGTGAATAGCGACGCACGTACGCGTAGGGACCGAAGAGTTTAGCCTTCAGGCGCGAAGCTGACTGATTTAGCCAGATGAGATCGACTATGCAGCAGCTTCAAACCAATGTAGAAGTCATACGCACCTTGATTGACGAGGTTTGGTGGGCCGCCCGCGATGATATCAACGGTTCTATCGTCGAATTGGCAAGTAGTCAAGCATTCGAACTGATCTTCGCGAATTATGTGTCGAGTTGCTCACAGTCATGGCGCAACGGAAGCGAAACTCAACGTTTCTCGACTTGCAAGTCAGGATACGCCCGCAAAAACTGGATTCTCGAAAATGACGAAATAACGCCGGAGTCGTGCATATCGCAGTTCATTTTCGGCGTCGCCAGTTAATTTTCGTTGGCGAACGCAAGGAAGATTGGTCGAGCGCTTAAGTCCGCAAGATAGTTTCCTTCCGTTTACGTACAGAGAGGCGCGCAAGTTGGTGTTACAAAGACGCGACGGATGGCAATGACAGATTAGTGATCCTAATTTGAATCTAGTTTATACGGTGGTTTACGCAGATATTGCAGTCACAATCGTTGTCAGTGAAGTGTCGAATCCCAACTACCGGTCCAGTTGATCCGAGGCGATCCGCGCGTTTATAAATTCTCTCGAATAAACCTATTTCGCGATTTTCTAAATATCGTCTCAATGCGTACGCACATAGATCGGCTACTTGCACCATGCTCGTGAGCTGACTATCGACATATAGCGGAGTCTCAATAATGCTCTTGATATCAATCCAAAACGTACCTTCATTGTGAAAACGAATCATCATGTCTGTGTGCTTTCTTGCGATGTCACGATTGTTGTCGTGGACTATTAATCCGTAGTTCGTGTCGTTTTGGGTAGAACTTAGATTCTGTAGATAGCGTTCGAATCGCGAGACAAGCTGCTCAAACGCTTGGCCGTCAACGGACAATCTGGATTGATGCGGATCAAAGTGAAGCTTGTTGACGCATTCAGCGAATAGTCGCGCGAATCCCCAGTTCGAAACGCACTCAGCAATCTCGTTGATGAATGTTCGACGTTCATCGTACGAGAGATGAATGTAAGCATTCGTCTGCTTGTAATTCTTTTTTAACTGTTTTAGTTTCTTGTTTGAAGGTGATGATTGCGAATCCAACAGATTTGCATGTCTGAGCTTTTCGACTTGAATCCGTCTTTGGTGATAGTCCAGTTTTTCGAAATCGATTACCTTCGATTGTTCATGGTATTTCCTTAGAATCCAGCCTGTGTGGATTTCTGCGCCATCTAATCCGTAGTTTCTCTTGATCGCTCGGATATCCTCGTCGGCACTCTTCCAATGCCAGATCGGAAGTACGATTCCAGCCAATATAAAGTGTGAAGTTGAACCAGGCAGATCAGACGTTCCCGATTCGTCGACGTAACACAGGTACATATAGTTTGATCGGGCAAAATAAAAAAGCGACCGGGATTTTAGGGTCGTGGACCCTAAACCGAGTCGCATTGCGACTCTTCCCAGACGCGTCTGTAAATTCTACAAAATGACGTGGAATATTGTTAGATTAGTAGATTCTGCCTTAACCGTATACGAATACCAACCGACTTAAGTTACTACACTTTCTATTGCCGATACGAGCATACTCAGCTCTTCCGGTTGGGTGATGTATGGAGGCATGAGGTAAATCAGATCGTTGAAAGGTCTTATCCACACCCCCTCTTCAACAAATCGCTTCTGAAGCTGCACAACATTAACCGGCGCATCCATTTGAACTACCCCAATCGCCCCAATAACTCGCACATCGTGGACGCCAGATAAATTGCCAAGAGGTCGCAGATCCTGTTGGAGCTGAGCATTGATCTTCGAAACGCAGCTCCGCCAGTCTGATACCTCGAGAAGCTCGATGCTCTTTTTCGCGACCGAGCACGCGAGGGGATTGGCCATGAAAGTCGGTCCGTGCATCAGTGCGCCACCGTCGGCTGAAATGCCCGTGGCAATCCGCTCGTTAGCGAGACATGCGGCAAGTGTCATCGTTCCGCCCGTCAGTGCTTTGCCAACGCAAAGTACATCCGGTTCGATATTCACATAGTCAACTGCGAACATTTCACCTGTTCGGCCAAATCCCGTTGCGATCTCATCAAACACAAGAAGCAGATCGAACTCATTGCAGAGTTGACGAGCAAGCCTTAAATACTCTGAAGAATAGAACCACATACCACCCGCGCCTTGCACGATCGGTTCCAGAACCAGCGCAGCGAGTTCGTTGTGATGTGTTTCGACTAATTTCGTCAAGTTATTGCGATCATCATCGTTCAGTTCCTCGCCAAAGCGTGAACTGGGACGCGGTGCGAATAGGTGTTTTGGGAGCACATTAACGAATTTCTCGTGCATCCCAGTGACGGGGTCGCACACGCTCATTGCGCCGAATGTATCACCGTGATAGCCACCGGCAATCGTCAACAATCGGTGCTTTTCCGGTCGATCGTTGGCAAACCAATACTGCATTACCATTTTTAGTGCGACTTCCATCGCTACAGAACCGGAATCGGCGAAGAAAACTCGATCTAGGCTCGGTGGCGTCAAATCGATCAGCTGTTGAGCAAGTTCGACTGCTGGTGCGTGAGTGATGCCCCCAAACATGACGTGCGACATTTTTCGCGTCTGATCGACCAACGCTCGATTCAGTTCAGGATGGTTGTATCCATGTATGGCACACCACCAGGAGGACATTCCGTCGATCAACTCACGGCCATCACGCAGCCGAATCATGACACCTTCTGCGCTTACCGCTTCATAGCATGGAAGGGGATCGACCATCGATGTATACGGGTGCCAGAGATGCTGACGATCGAATTCGAGTATGTCCGTCATGACATAATCGCCTTGATGTTTAGGTGTTTCGCGACCAATTCACAGTTTGGCGTATCCATGTGTGGCACCACGCCAAGAAGAGGCGCATCTATGTGCCGCATGAGTGTGTCAAGGTTTTCTTCAACTACGTCCATCGTAGCTTGTGGGAAGTTTGCGATCCAACCGATCAAATCTAGTCCACAAGCTCGGATGGCTCTTACCGTCAGCATCGCGTGGTTGATGCAGCCCAGTTTCATACCAACAACAAGCACAACATCAAGTTTCAGTCCAAGCGCAAAGTCTTGGAACGTTTCGTAATCGTTGAGCGGAACGAACCAGCCGCCAGCGCCTTCGAAGAGTGCTAGATCCAGATCGTCGGGTAGGTTGCGGTCGTAGTGAGTCTTTAGGACCCTGGCGCTAATCGATACACCTGCCTGATGCGCTGCGATATGCGGTGCAATGGGTGGTTCGAGTGCGATTGGATTGACGGTGGCGTAGTCAAGATCGACATTACCTGCGCGCATGAGCTGTCGTGCGTCGTCATTCACAAGTGAACCATTGACAGTTTCACATCCCGCCGCCACTGGTTTCAAACCTGCTACCCGATAGCCTGCCGTAACTGCCGCACTGACCAACCCAGAAGCGACGACCGTTTTTCCGATTTCTGTGTCGGTGCCAGTAACGAATAGGCGTTTCATTCAGTGTATGCGGCGTTGAGCGCATCTACCAGTCGATCGACATCTGCTTCTGAGTGAGCAGCCGTGAACGTAATTCGTAGACGCGATGTGTCGACCGGTACCGTAGGTGGTCGAATAGGTACGACGAAGCAGCCTTGTTCTTCGAGCGAACGCGCGACGCTGAGCGTCATTTCAGTGCCACCCAATACCAGCGGCTGAATAGGTGAGCAGGATGACGGTACGGGCAGTTCGAGAGACTGGACGCCTTTTTGGAACCTCCTCACCAAGGACGTTAATCGAGAGCGACGCCAAGATTCCTGCTGAACGATCTTAAGACTTCGCGACGTTGCGCAAGCCAACGCGGCTGGCATGGCGGTTGTAAAAATGTAATTGCGAGATCTCTGTACGAGCGTTTCTATCAATGCTTCCTCGCCAGCTACGAACGCACCCGCGGTTCCAAACGCCTTACCGAGTGTCCCGATCAGCACTGGCACATCTTGTGTGGCGTAGCGAGCGGGATCGACGGTTCCCTTACCGTGCGGTCCGTACACACCGATGCCGTGTGCATCGTCAATCTGAAGCCAGCTTTCCGTACGTTGGGCGATGGCAATCAGTTCGTCCAAACGGCATTGGTCGCCGTCCATGCTGAAAATCCCGTCACTCACAATCAGTCGTCGACCAAGACGATCCGCTCCCCGCTCCACTAGGCATCGGAGCTGATCCATGTCGCGATGTTCGAACCACTGGAAATCCGCTCGACTGATCCAACCTCCATCAAGAAGTGATGCGTGATTTAGTCGATCTTCGAAGACTTGGTCGCCGATGGAGAGGAGCGCGTTAATAACACCAACGTTTGCTGCGTAGCCACTTCCAAATAGCAGTGCGCGTGGGCGCTCAACGAAGTCGGCGAGTTCTTCCTCAAGCGCGTGATGCGCTGCAGTATGACCCGATATCAGATGTGACGCCCCGCTGCCGGAGCCCCAAGTTCTTATCCCTTCCTGAAAGGCTTCGGCAATTCGTGGGTCGCTCGCTAACCCCAGGTAATCATTACTGCTGAAGTTGAGCAAGCTGCGACCATCGACGACGATTTCGCGACCTTGGGGGCTTTCAACGATTCGTCGGGTTCTGAACAACTGACGGGTTCGAAGCACATCGAGTCGTGCCTCGAGATCGCGAAAACCGTGTTCGTGTTTGCTCATAAGTTATGGCTCCCCGCACGTTTGCGTCGTCATATCAAGCTGCGGATGTTCGTTCTTACACCACTCTTGACTGATTCTGACGCATCTCATTGGTGCGTGACCAGCGCGATTCGCGAAAACGCGAACGAGTTATTCGGTCAATCCTTAAACTTAACGACGACGGGACGTGGCGCAGTCTGGTAGCGCACGTGACTGGGGGTCACGTGGTCGCCGGTTCAAGTCCGGCCGTCCCGACCACTTTCTCGTTGACGCGCGTGAATTCGTAGTCATTCGGATCGAGTTCACGCATCTGGTGCCAGAATTCGACAAGCGAGCCCGGCCAGTTCTGAGTTACGCGACCGTTAGCGTTCTTGTACCACGCGTTGACCTTCGATGCACCCCATGCCATCTTAAGGCTCTCTGCATCAATTTCTTCGTTGTATTTCTGAAATGGCGCAACTTTACAGTCCATCGCAGCGTATTGGTGCTCTAGAAGGTGGCGTAGGCACTTAGAAACGTAGTGCATCTCACATTCGGAGAAGAAGATGATGCTGCCGTTTACAACGATGTTTGTGTTTGGACCGTAGAGACAGAAGAAATTCGGATAGTTCGGCATCGTGACGCCAAGGTAAGCCCGAGGATCTTGATCCCACGACTCACGAAGCTCCTTCCCATCTCGACCGTAGATCCGCATGGGGAAGAGAATCTTGCTGGCGCTGAATCCAGTGCCATAAATGATGACGTCGAATTCAAGCTGTTCACCGGATGATGTCATCACGCCGGATTCGGTGATGCTGTCAATCGAATCTTCTACCACGCGTACGTGATCTTGCTTGAGCGCGCGATAGTAGTGCCCGTTGTCAATGAGCATGCGTTTAGCCGCGGGTGGGTACCAAGGCGTGAGCTTTTCGATTAAGTCCGGTCGTCCTTCAAGGTGAGTCTCTATGCCTTTCGTAAGGATCTCTCGTAGCTTCTGATTTGCGGGACTCACTGACTGAATGTTGTCGTTCCAGGAATCGTCGCATCGTGCAAAGGAAAGTAATCCTTCGCCTGACGTCCAGAACATATTGAAACGAAACCACGCGTGGTAGTATGGAACGTGATTGAGCAACCAATGCGTCTCGTCGGTTATGTAGTCGTGGTAGATCGGATTCGTCGCGACCCATGGGGGAGTTCGCATAAAAACCGTCACTCCCGCCGCTTCTTTGACCACTTCGGGGGTGAATTGAAACGCTGACGCGCCGGTTCCTATGATGCCAACTCGTTTGCCAGCCATTGATACGCCGTGATCCCATTCCGCAGAATGGAACCAGTCGCCGTGAAAGTCGTCAATGCCGTCAAGGTCAGGCATCTTGGGGCGATTTAGCTGAGCA
>JAPOVY010000108.1:6901-14246 GCA_026707905.1 Gammaproteobacteria bacterium
AGCTGACCAGTCGCCGTGATAACGGCGTTCGCGACAACTGTTTCTAGCCCATTTGTTCCATCGACTTCGATCTCCCAGGTCGAAGCATTGCTTTCGTATCGAAGTGAACGGACTTCAGTTTCGAAACGAGTGTGATTGCGAAGACCGAATTCGTCTGCAGTTTCTTGGAAATAACCTAGCAGTGTGTTCTGATCGGAGAAGTATTGCGGCCAGTCATTTGGTTTGAACGAATACGAGTAGACGTGATTTGGGCTATCGACTCGGCAACCAGGATAGCGATTCTCGTACCAAGTACCTCCGACGTCCGCATTCTTTTCGAATATCGTGAATTTGACGCCGAGCTCTTGCATTCTAATGCCTGCGAGTAGACCTGACATGCCGCCACCTATGATCGCCACATGAAAGTCTTGTGCTTGATCGGGACTTAAAGGAGGTTCTTTTTGCTTCGGCGCGATGTTGAGTTCGTCCAGAGCGTACGGGATATATTCCTCTGTAAGCTCAACACCGGTAATAAAGTTGATCATTTCTAAAAGAAGTGACTCTTCAACCGGGTGGTCTTCGAAGCCGTGGTCGCGGCCGTGAATCAGCGTCTTAAGTGCCAGCTCGCGAATACGAGTCTCGATGTCTTCTGGATACGGTGGCGGCGTACCGCCAATGGTCAAAGGTTGCGGTTTTATGGACTTATCTAAGAGCGTCGAATCACCAGTGAGATGGACTAAGACATTAATGAGCGAGGGTAAATGGGCGTACTGAAGTGCGCGCTCAATCTCCTCGTCGCCGGCGTTAATGACGCGAGACAGCTCCGACATCTATGCCGATCCACCCTGACCTGAATGAAGCGGGATTATAGGAAGCGGAAGGAAGTGCGACGCATAGTCGCCAGTCAGTTTATTCTGTTAGCTTTGGTTAAAAAGACCTTAGGACACGTCACACTGAAAGTACGGAACAAACACAAAATGTCGCTCGAGTTCCATGGTTCTACGGCACCGTTCTTCCTAAGGATCGGGCATCATGAATTCATCGATCAGTCGCTTAAAACGCAAGCGGCGATGATGCGAAATAGGTTTAAGCTACACTGTTTCTTGGACACTCGCTAGATCACAAAACAGGTTCTCACGCAATTCTCGAGAATTAGCAAAGTGATCTGCTTCCTAATTCACGTCGGATTACGCAGTCAGCTGATCGACCGCTACTGTATTTGGCTGGGCACTTTTGATTTTGTCGCGAAATACCGTGTGGAATTTTTCAAGGTAATCCTGCATCCACTCCATACAGCTTTCCCATTGATCCCTTTCCAAGATTTGGAATTCTCGATCGAGAATGAGTCGTGAGTAACTCCTTTCGCCGCGGCTGATTCGTAATGAGCAATCCAGAAGTTCTTCGTATTCATCTCTTTTTGCTGCGAACGCATCAAAATACTCGATCGGGATATTGACACTCACATCAGCCCCATTCTGTTTTACTGTGCCTTGGAGTTCAAATCCTCCGCGTCCTAGTGCGAAAAACATCCAGTTCTGAGGTTTGGGCGCTCGAGCTTGTATTACCGACTGATTGTCGTGTAAGCGCTCTTTGAAAAGCCGCCAATATGCTAAATACGCCTGTTTTGTGGGTGACAAATCTCGCGAAATTGACGAACTTCGTTGCCAATCATTTGGTTTCGAAATAATCTCGAGTTTTGGCGCTAGCTTCGAGTCGTCAATCTGCCAGAGTTTAATTTCCAAACCGAAGAACGCATATTCGGTCGGTGTTACGCGATTCAACCAATCTAAGGTAGCACTGTGTTCGTCGCTAAAGGTTTGAGCGATCCATACGACCTTGAAAGCCGCTAGTCCAGAAGCGTAGGTCAGTAACTGACCCAAATGTCGGTGATCGGTTTTCTCAAGCTGATTTTCAACTAGAACAACGGTATCGTCGGCTGATTCTTGACATCGAATGTCAGCACGATAGTCACCGACGCTCACTTCTGTATCAATGCTGTCTTTATCGATTTCGATTTCTAGTGCGTTTTCAAGCAGTTCAATGTTGTCAGCTAACCATGGCGTAAACGAACCATCTTCTGATTCCCATCCAGTTCTAACATCCATTTCTCGAACCTCTCCAAAGTCAATCTGAGAAGCCATAACCAGTCCTTTTGGATTCGTCTAATACGTGTAATTAGTTTAAAGGAAGTTAATTTCCGAGAGAGAACTGTCGCCCAGCGACGTCCTCATCGATAGTGTGCAATCGGATCTCAATCTCCATTCACCTCTAACATAGTTTAATGCATGCTTAGTCGGTTGCATATTTTGCGTGTGCGCCGGATATAGATGGATTCGCTAAAAACTCGATACCAACTTTGGCATATCATGTTGTATGCTTGTACATGGGAAAATTTATACCGTGCTGTTAGAAACTATTCAGACCGAGTTCATTAATTTGATCATCGCGGTTTCATTAGAGTCAAATGCAAGATTCACTGGTTACTTCTGCAATGGTATGGATTTCATGGTTCGTATCGTCGTAACGCGGACGAGTTTCGTCGGTCCTAGATCTATTGAGGTATGCGATGGTTAGAACGCGTGACTCGAAAACGAAGGGTAAGAGGGGGGACGATATTCACAGAGCTCGACAAGCACTGATTGATGGCGTATCGCAGGTTAAATGCATGTCCTCTTCCGCTGGAATTGATGTAGACCTCGACTTCGCGCGCTCGGGTGTATATTCGGTTGTGAGTTCATACTGGAAGACCATGAAGTCGAAAAAAAACTGGCATTGGCGTATACGAAAACGACCATGTAGGATCGATTTCGCGCGTACTTCCGAAATCGCAGAATGGGGTAGGCTACTGGGTGTAAGTGCTGCGGATCTCGATCCATTGGAAGCTGCTTATCGCATTGGAGTGCTATACACGGCTTTAATGCCACAGGAGTACAAGAAACGATTTGGCGCGCACTATACACCCCCCGCACTATGTGATGAGTTGCTGGATATGGCGACCGAGAATGGCGTAGATTGGAGTCGTGCGAGGGTTCTTGATCCAGCATGCGGAGGAGGCGCGTTCCTCACGCCTGTTGCTCAGCGGATGGTCGCAGAAGTTGAATCGAAATGTGAGTTAGAGGTTCTCGAAGATATTGAGCGACGTCTTGAGGGATATGAACTAGACCCATTTGCACGATGGCTTACCGCGGTATTTTTAGATGTCGTCCTTGGTGACCTTTGTATTGGCGCGGGAAGACGTCATCGCTGCCGATTGAGACTCTGTAATAGTCTCGAAAAGGTCAGAGTTCGAGAAGGCTTCGATCTCGTGATCGGCAATCCACCATACGGTCGAGTTCAATTACCTCATCGCCTTCGTGTCAAATTCGCGCGAGGCCTGTTTGGCCACGCGAATCTATACGGTTTGTTTACGGATCAAGCATTAAAACTGACTCGTAAACGTGGATTGATCGCCTATGTTACGCCTACGAGTCTTCTTTCAGGGGAGTATTTCAAATCATTACGTGGCCTACTCGCCGACGAAGCGCCACCGGTAAGTTTGGGATTCGTAACTGAACGGAAAGGCGTGTTTGACGATGTATTGCAGGAAACGCTTTTAGCAGTTTACCAACAGCGAGAGCGTGAGTCGGCAGGATCGGTTCGTCTTGTTTCGCCAAAGAAAGACGGTACCATCGAAACCAGTTCTGCAGGTCGATTCACGCTACCAGAAGATCCTGAAGACCCTTGGATGATCCCACGAACCAAGAAACATGGCGTGTTGTTGCGACAGATTCGTGCGGTGCCATGCCGACTTTCTGATATTGGATACACCGTTAGCACTGGTCCATTTGTATGGAACAGACACAAACTCAATTTGCGCAATCACAAAAGCAAAGGCTCATTTCCTGTCGTCTGGGCGGAATCAGTGCGATCCGGTGGTCGATTCGAGTTTCGCTCGTCCCAACGAAATCATAAACCGTTTTTTGAGCCACAACCCGAAGAGCAGTGGGTGGTCACGGACTTTAATTGCGTTCTTGTACATCGTACGACAGCGATAGAACAAGACCGACGACTGATCGCTGCTGAGTTACCTTACGCGTTCATCGAAGAACACGGTGCAGTCGTTATTGAAAACCACTTGAATATGGTAAAACCAGTCGTCAAAGCTCCTGCGATCAGTCCTACTACACTAGCCGCAATACTGAACAGCACCGTGATCGATCAGTTGTTTCGTTGTATCAACGGTAGCGTCGCGGTATCGGCATTCGAACTAAAGGCTTTACCTTTACCTTCGGTGCACGATATGGAACATATTGAGCGATTAGTTTTTGGAGGTATTGAAAAAGAGCGACTAGAACAAGCCTTGATGCACGCATTCAGCGTTTAGATAGAAAGCGATGTCCCTACCTCTACTCCTGTCAGCTTCAGACATCCGGAAAAGGTTGCAGATCATCTTCCCGGATGGGATTGAGAATCGTAATTACGTTACGCGCGAGATGGCTGCGAAAACTGTATTCGTAATGCTCTATGTAGGTGCAGTAGTCGGCGAGAAACGTTGGGTACGTCCGGATCAAATTACGCGAATGAGCGACGCTCAAGCACAAGCTCATAGTCAGGTTGAAAGAGAGGCGTGGGCATCGAATTCGTTACTTCCTAATGAAGGAACGATCAAAGGTCGATGGTATGCTGCAAATACGAGAGAACCTATCCGGGATGAAACGCTGCGAGGAGGATTAGTTAGATGGGGTGCCGTCAACGAGCGTTCAGATTTACCAACAACGTCGCCGCATCCAAGATACGCACTAACGCCGAGTTTTGTTAAGCTCTTTGATCCTGAGTTAGTTGGTAAGGCACTTCAGTCTGCGATCGCGGATTGGCAGAGATCGAACCTAACGAAAGGTGCTTTGACGCGTGTTACGCTGATGCTTCGAGGTGCGCTTGAACAGGGTGATCGGATTCTCGTGACTTTTCCTGGCGGTGAAACTCGTCAAATGGAACCGGGTCCGAGTTCAATTATTTCCAAAGCGGTAATTGAAGAGTTTGCACCGAGATTCCTTGAACGACCTGCCGTCATTTGGTTAAGCGAAAGTAAAAAACGGGTAGTAGCTCAAGACGACGCTCTCGCACAGGAGCTTGGACTTACGATAGAACCAGAACGAAATCTACCGGATCTGATCCTGGTCGACCTTGGTCCAGAAACACCATTGCTCGTATTTGTCGAGGTAGTTGCCACATCCGGCGAGATAAACGATTTACGAAAATCCGCTCTGATGAAACTAGCGACAGACGCTGGATATCGTTCCGATCACGTGACGTTTCTGACTGCGTTCGAAGACAGGAACTCTCGAGCACTAAGAACAGCTTTTGGCAGTCTTGCGTGGGATTCGTTCATTTGGTTTCTTACTGAACCCGATCAGATTGTGTACTTAAGCGCACAAGATCATAGCGACAGTGTTTTTCTATCGCACTTTGTTCGAGAAAGATGAGGTGAAGGCACGCGTTCCACACAAATGCAGTAAAGGACTCCTGATTCGATGGGTTTTGTTAGATTCATCCTTAAATAACGGTTCGATTGGCGAACTAGAACGACCCTCTCAGATATTGACTGTGAATGGAGTTTCGTTTGGCAACTAGCGGACTTACCTTAAAACCTAAAGCTTACATTTCTTACAGTTGGAGTTCTCAGCAGCATCAAGAGCTAGTTCGACGATGGGCAGATCGACTCATCGGTGACGGTGTTGATGTCGTAATTGATCAATATGACCTCGCTCCCGGCAACGATGCTTATAGCTTTATGGAGAGGATGGTTACGGATTCAACGGTAACTCACGTTTTGGTAGTGTGTGATCCGACATACACTGACAAAGCAAATGCGCGAAGAGCAGGTGTCGGCGTCGAATCTCAAATCATCTCAAGTGAGATTTATGAACGAGTAGATCAATCTAAATTCATTCCAATTGTCACCGCATTCGATAGCGATGGAAATGCGATCTTGCCAGCATTCATGAGTTCACTAGTCTGGATCGACTTTTCGTCCGATGAGAAAGTGAATGAATCGTGGGAAGGTTTAGTTCGATTGCTCTTCAATCGCCCACGGCTTTCGAAACCTAAATTAGGTGCTATGCCGCCTTATCTTGAGCAGGATTCGGTAGAAGACGGTAGTGAAATCGAGTTGAGATTCGAAGAACTCAGATCTGCCGCGAAGACCGGAAATCCAAATTTCGATTTGCTGAGGTCAGAGTTTGTAAAGACTTGCATAAGGCTAGCAGATGAGATGAGAGTCAGAGAACCTCTAGAGCTAAGCGATCAAGACCTAGGGATGAAGGTAATGAACGACTGCCGACAATTGGTCGTGGTACGAGACGCGTTAGTTGATTGGCTCTTCTTAGACCTTGCGGCAGGCAATGAGAATGCTCTTCCGTCCAAATTGATGGGTGTATTAGAGAGCCTTTTAGAGCTAAAAGCTCGTCCAGAAGAACTAAGAGGTTGGCGGGATACTTGGTTTGGTGCTCACTCGATATTTGTATACGAGACATTTCTCTATATTGTTTCGACACTGATTCGTTTCAATAGCGTTGACGTCCTTCGCACAATATTCGAACACAACTACATGTTGCCTTTGACCGAACGAGGTACAGAGAACTTTGGACGATACGATCGGTTTTGGGGTAGTTCTGACGCACTTACCGTAGTTCTAAGGTCGCCGGATGAACGAAGGTATTTAAGTCCCGCTGCGGAATTAGTTAAACGACAGGCAACTAGAGCAGACTTGGGCTTCTTAGACGTTATGGAAGCAGAACTCTTAGTGTTTTTCTTTACGTTGACAGATGACAATAGGTGGTGGTATCCCGGTACCCTTCATTACGCTAGTTACAGTTGGGTATCACCATTATTTTTGAAGGCGACACGTCGTGAAGATTTTAAATTCCTTAGCAGAATCGTGGGTATTGAGAATGCGGACGAACTGCGAGCCAGAGTCAAAGAGCGTTTCCAAGCGCTAGCGTCCAGTGGAGATTCAATGGATTATTTTTGGATGCAAGGAAGTCCGTTATCTATGATGAATATTGACGCTATAGATACGCTCTAGTTCGCCTAACGCATCTGACTCGCTCGTCGCTCAACTGAGTTCGTATCAGAATGGTATTTCGCGCTATACGGAGTTCGCCGTAGTGTCACTATGTGAAACGGATAATAGAATAGCGCGCCATTCCTAGTCTTGAGGATCGTTTGTGCGCGATCTGGTATGTCTAGTGCGCACTCCATTTTTGAGATGCGAAATAGGTTTAAAACACGATATCCCTTCTGTTTTTAGGAGCATTCCATGAGTGATTTTGATGGCAAGGTGGTCATCGTTACGGGCGCCGGAGGTGGTCTGGGTCGCTGTCACGCC
>JAPOVY010000154.1 GCA_026707905.1 Gammaproteobacteria bacterium
GGATCTTCTCAAACGAAGCCGGTCAGGGTAGCGCGCCGATCGCGCACGCAAGTGCTAAAGCTGACGATCCTGTGCCAGAAGGTTTGGTCTCGTTGCTAGAACCGTTTATCGATACGCTGGTAATTTGCACGATTACGGGATTGGTTATCCTCTCGTCCGGCGCATGGGCGGATAAATTCCCGAACGACTTCGGGCTGGGGAATACACAGGTCGTGGCTGGTATGTATAGCGACGAGAACCCGGCTCACGTTGAGATACTAAGTGCCCACCTCGGTCGAACCCCGCCAGCTGACAATCCAATTCAACCACTGACGGGCGAATTGACGGTGGTAAATGGGGCGATCGTCGATACTGGGTTTACGATCATCCACAATCGCTCCGTTGCGGAAGACATCACCGTACGAGAGGACGGAGAACTGTTTACGGGCTCTCTTGTGGTCGAAACGGGAGAAATCGAAAGTGATCTAGAGTTACACGGCACGTCGCTCATCCATTCTGTGAACCTCACGGTCGAGGCTTTCAAACGCGGTATTTTTGGCGAGACGGGACAGTATGCGGTAACGGTTTCGTTGGTGTTGTTTGCCTTTTCGACTGCTCTTGCGTGGAGCTACTACGGCGATCGCGCCATTTTGTATCTATTCGGACCGAAAGCCCTTACCCCATATCGGGTGATTTACTGCATCGCGTTCCTTGTAGGCTCAACGATGGATACGACTTCGATTTGGAAGATAGCGGCGGTGTTCGTGGTGCTGATGGCGCTTCCCAATCTGTTCGGGATCACGATGCTAAGTCGTGAAATGAAATCGACCGTAAACAGCTTCATGAAACCGGAAGGACAGAAAGCGGCGTAGGAGTTGCGAAACAGTAGCGACTGATGCAAGCATGAAATCCGAAAATGAGTTAAAGACTTCAGCCTTCGATTACCAATCGGGGCAACTACGAGAGTCCGTCCGCGATCATTTAAAGACGTACGGTTTCGCATACCTGCAGCAAGGTATTAATCGCGAAACGGCTGAAAACGTCGCTACAGATGTGTGGGACTATCTGGAATTGGTTGACGTGCAGCGAGATGAAGCGGCGTCTTGGCCTGTTGGTAGACCTCAAAGAGGTCCCGTATTTCGTGCGATCCGTGATTACGAAGAAGGATTGTCGCCGTTATTCTCTCGGAAGTTTGAGCGGGATATCGCGACGCTTATCAATCAGAAACTGCGTATTGGACAGGAACGAATCCTCTACTTGACGTTTCCAAACGCGAATCAAGACTTAAACCGATGGCGTGTCCCATGGGCTATGTGGCACAACGACTTCATGGGTGACGGTACTGGTGAAACACGTACATACCTCGGATTCGTATTGTTGAACGACGTCGACGCAGGGGGTGGAAATCTAGTTTTTCTCTCAGGTTCTCATCGACTCGACGAAGTGATCGCACCGCAGCACGCGAGCGCGATTTTGAAGCAACTTAGTCGAAAATCGACGGTTCTTGAACGGCTTTGGGATCGAAGCGAAGCAGCGCCAGGTGCCTTCGTAGGCGAACGGTGTAACGTCGACGGCGTCGAACTACAGGTACTTGAAATGACCGGTAATAAAGGCGATGTATTCATACTCGAAGGCTCACTATTGCATGCACCTACTGCGAACGAACGACAAGACGTTCGCCTTGCTGCGAAGTGCTACCTCTATTTCAAGAAATAGATCGCGCACGTCACGCGTTCATCGACTTCAGCTACTGGCTGAATAGACTCGGTTGAAGTTGCTTGACTCGATCAAGTATTTCGCCCTCTGAGGTTGAACGATTCGGTTGAAACGCGACACGATGCTCCAGCCACTTGGAGAGTCGTTTCACAACCTTTGATCCTGTCGTAACTCTTTGTTGTGCTTTCAATTGAAGTCGACGATTGATCCACGTTGCGATTTCGTCGGGTGTCTGTACCGAAAAGACCGCATACGCGCGTCGATAGTTTTTCCGCGCGGCACCTTTATGTGCGTGTCCATGTTTCTTCATCACGCCGAGTACTTGACTCGCTGCTCGCGGGTCTTGCATGAGCGCGTCTAGATCGTCCTTCAACCGAACGAGCAGCTCACGATATTGTTCAACCTGTTGAGCCTTTTCGAGCAACGTGCCAATGGAGTGCGCTGCTGCTTTTCGTTCGGAAATCGATCCGTATCGTGCTTGCGTGAATAGCTCTTTCCAGCCTTGGACATCTTCTGAACTATTTGAACGACACGGACAAAGGCCTCGCAGAAAGCGACGCCGCTCAAGCAAATCCATGTCCTCGACGCGGGTGTTCGTTTCGCGCTGTTTAGCCAACGTGATTCTGGTTGGGAAATTCGAGCGAATTCTAGATCGTTAGGCGCGAGTTTGAGTTCACCGCGTAACAAGCAGTTCTCGTCTCATTTTTTTGCAAGGCGATTGATCTTTGATTAACGTTCTGTTAGTAGTCTGACAGAATTTAATCGTGGATTGCATTCAAATTACGGAATTGGACGACGAAGTGTTTTCGGAACTCAAATCTCGAGCGAAGAAAAACCGTCGAACTTTAGAGAATGAAATCCGCCTTTTAATTGCAGATGCTGTGCGTCGCCGTACGAAAAAAGAGCGATACCGTCGTAGTGAGTCGTGCGCGCTGTACGTGACCGATGATTCGATCAGTAGCTGCCTACAAATCTATTAACCGGAATTTGATTAATCCTTGAAATTCAGTGGATGTCGAAACTACAGTCAGCACAGCGAGCGTACACATTCGAGGGGTCACGCAGGTACTTGATTTCGCGCGTCAGATATCGACCGATTTCGTTGATCGGGAGCAAGTTTTCGGCTAGCTTCGTTCGAGTCATCTCAGCGAAGCTGTCGAGAGGCGAAATGAGACCAGTGTTCTGTTGAACGTATTCAACGTCATATTCTGAAAGTCCCGCGAGTTCCGCCGCTTTCGCAATCGCTGCTTCAATTTCCCCTAGTTGGTCGATCAAGCCTGATTTGCGTGCTTCGGTTCCTAGCCAAACACGACCTTGCGCAAGTTCCTCAATGTACTCAACGGGTTTATTACGTGCAGACGCAACGAGCTCAACAAATTGGTCGTAGAAACGCTTCACCATTAACGTTCTAAGACTGTGTGTCCCATCTGTCGGTTTTACAACGAGACTCGATGCCAGACCGTACGGCGTCGTTCGAATCACGTCGTTCGTGACACCGATGTCTGATAGTGCATCGTCGACGTTGGGGTAAAGACCAAATACTCCCACTGATCCTGTTAAGGTGGTCGGTGTCGCATAGATTTGGTCTGCAGGAAGCGCGATCCAATAGCCGCCGGATGCTGCCGTTCCTCCGAACGAAGCGACGAGTGGTCGATCTGTCTCTTTGAAATCTTCCAAAGCGCGGCGGATGTCCTCGGAAGCGATGACGCTTCCGCCCGGCGAATTGGCGCGCAGCACTAACGCTCGATAGCTGTTGTCGTTCTGAACCTTTTCAATCTGTCTGACCCAAGAACTAGACTGCCCGGTGATCTGGGTCTGAATCCCGAGTATTTCTCCCTGTACGACGACCACACCGATCTTTGGTTTTCCGAATTGACGTCCATTCGGTACGTGTGGAAGGTAGTCATAGAACTTAATAGGACGCAAAGAGGGACTCAGATGTTCCCGATACTCGTCGTCGAGTTCAGGTCTGGTGACTAGAGCGTCTACGAAACCATATTGGACCGCGAGATCGGCGAAACCGATCTCATCATCGACGACGAGCTCATGTAACGAACTCGAGTATTCGTTGAGCCGGTCTTCATTTAGTTCCCGTGCTGCTACGATGCGCGATTTCATACGCGTCCACAGCGAATTGACGAGAGCTGTACTAACAGTCTGAGCGGCGTCGGACATGTCATTGCGCAAAAAAGGTTCAGCCGCTGTCTTGAAATCACCTTCCGCGTACACGTCAACGTCTATGTTCAGTTTGTCGAGTAGATCTTTGTAGTATGTGGTCGATGAGGTCACACCATTGAAGATCAGATCTCCCATAGGATCCATCAAAATACGGTCGGCTTGCATCGAGAGCATGTAGGTGCCTTGCGTATAAGAGGTCGCGTGAGCCCAGATTTCTTTACCAACGCCGCTCAACTCATCAATCGCATTTTGAATCCGTTCGGATTCAGCCATGTCGACATCGAACAACCTGGAAAAGTCCAGAATGACGAGTTGGACTCGTTCGTCTTGTGCCGCGTAGGAGATCGTGTTTAAGACGTCATTGATGTAGGTCTCGATTGGAATATTGGACCCAAAGAGTAAATCCAGAACGGGATCGTCGTAGGTCGTTTGTTCGACTAGACTACCAGCTGGATTGAGCACCAGTACTGCGTTGTCTGGAACGGGTTTGACGTCGTCGGCACTGAAGATCGCAACCAAAACGCCCAGCAAAATTACCAGAAACAGCGTGTTGAATGCGAAATTGCGGAGGAGCGTAATACCTCTTCCTATATCCCGTAAGAACCCAAATCGTCGCGGGGTTGGTGACTGCGTTTCTTGGTTTGGTTCGCTCACTGAATTTACCTAGTTGAATATGTGCGAGCCTTGATCGACCTTGAGTCGAGCCAATACACGTTATGCCTAACTATGATAGTGGTGGCACCTATTCGTCCGCCGCACTGATAATTTCAACGGCTTTATATGTCAAAGCAATCAGTAGCGACGCTCTCATTCAGGACAGTATGTCGATCGAACAAACAGCTCTATGGACTTGGTCCGAATTGTGTGAGGCGTTAGAGCTTGACCAAATTAGCGGTCCGCAGATCGAAGGTGTTTGCATCGATTCGAGGACAATCAAAGAGGGTGAGCTGTTTGTAGCACTGTCTGGTAAACCGCGACCGGAATTCAACGTATTGGAGGATTCTGGTCGAGACGGACATGACTACATCGCGGCGGCCGTTCGGGAAGGTGCAGGAGGGGTACTAGCGCATCGAACGCACGGTTCGTCTATTCCCACACTACGTTGCCGTGACACGCTCGATGGATTGTGGGATTTAGCTCGCTATCGCCGCAATCAGATCGACGGAAATATCGTTGCTGTTACCGGTAGTAGCGGCAAAACGACATTGAAGAGCTTCCTCTCACAAGCGCTCGATTGTGCGGCAAGCGAAGGAAGTCTGAATAACCATATCGGCGTGCCGTTAAGCATGGCGCGTACACCTAAGGATACATCAAAATCAGTCTACGAAATTGGTACGAACCATCCAGGTGAAATCGCCCCCTTATCAAGATTGGCGCGCCCTCATGTCGCCGTAGTACTCAACGTACTTAACGCACATATCGGGAACTTCGCGAACCTAGATGCATTACGGGAAGAGAAACTCTCGATCGGTGAAGGTAGTGAACCGGACGGGTGTTTGATTGTGTACGAAGATCTCAAAGAACCGGCCAAAGCGCGATACCCTAATCTCGATGTGCGAACCTATGGTCAGTCAACTGACGCAGACTATCGATTTGACATGGTCGATATTGATCAAGTAGAGATTTCGACTCTTAGGCAGCACTTACCGATTCCTGGCGGCGGCGAACATCGAGCAACAACGCTGTGTGCAACCGCAGCTGTGCTCGACGTACTGGGGGAGAGCGCGGAGAAGCTAGCCACGATTTCCGCGGAATTGCCACCAGGACGTGGTCGAACCTTCAATGTGAACGGTATCCGAGTTATCGACGAGAGTTACAACGCGAATCCAGAAAGCATGCGAAAGTGTCTTGGGCACCTTTCCAGTCAACGAGGCGGACGTCGAGTGGCGATCGTTGGCGAAATGGCTGAGTTAGGTGAACAGACTGAGGAACTGCATGCTTCACTCGTGAGCGAATTGAATAACGTAGACGGTGTAATCAGCGTGGGGCGCGCGATGAACTTGCACGCATACGAACGCCTTGAGTCTCACTCCAAGTGGGGTGCATTTGAAGATATAGAAGGTCTAATTGCGTTTTGTGTAGATACTCTAAAACCGGATGACATCGTCTTGGTTAAAGGTTCAAACACTGTGTTCTGGACGCGCAATTTCGTATCGGATTTAATCAAGGCATTGGACGCTTAGTTCGCCTCGTCTTAACATTTGCTATTAGCGACTGCGACGATGTCGCTGTTTTCATACCGACTTAACCATGATCATCGACCGCTTTGGTAGGCAATTCCAAAATCTGCGTGTCAGTTTGACGGCAGCTTGCAACTATGCGTGTACGTATTGCGTTCCAGACGGTAAGAAGCTGCAACCTGCAACGGCGGAACTCGATGGCGAGCACCTTCTCTATGCTGTACGGCTACTCATCGATGGCGCTGGAATCGAAAAACTTCGGATCACAGGTGGGGAACCGATGTTGTCGCCGAAGTTTGAACCATTTCTGCGGGGAGTTTGTGAACTAGACCTTCATGATGTCGCGATCACAACGAACGGACAATTCTTGCCGAAATACATGCCTCTGCTAAGGGACGTCAAATTCAAACGTCTCAACGTGAGTCTTGATACGCTTGACGCGAGCCACTTTCGTTCGATTGCGCGAAGCGGCGATTTAGCGATCGTTCTGCAAGGCATCGAGATGGCGTGCGAAGCAGGCATGAAAGTCAAAGTCAATATGGTCCCGCTTAAAACCGCGAATTTCGATCAGGTTGTACCGCTACTCGACTACTGCCTAGATCGTGGAATCGAGTTGCGTTTCATCGAACTGATGAATATGGGTCATTTGAAACTAAACGACCAGTACGAAAAGGACTTCGTTAGTCTCGACATGCTGCTTGATGCAATTCGCAGTAAGTATGAAGTGGTTCCGATTACGGCGGAGCATGACTCAACATCCATTCGATATGAGGTTGTCGGGCGAGGTACGTTCGGTGTGATCGCGAATGAAAGTGAACCGTTTTGTAGGTCGTGCTCGCGATTACGACTTTCGTCAAACGGGCACTTGTATGGGTGCCTCTCAAATACAAAGCACTACGACCTTCGACCATTGCTATCGATGCCATACCCTCTCGCACTGAATGAATTGCAAGGTGTACTTAGTTCGGCTATGGGCGATAAGCAAAGTATCGCGTTTACGGGCGAGACCACTGTCATGAAATTCATCGGCGGTTGAACGTAGTTGAATAACTCCTTCAACGACCTGTTGAAGCGAGTAAATAGCTCGAGTCTTCCACCGGTCGAATCGTGGCATCCTGAACGCGAAGGTCGGATTGACATACGAATAAAGTCCGACGGGACCTGGTTACATGATGGTACGGTTATTCGCAGAAAATCGATTGCAAGGATTTTCTCCACGATCCTTCGAAGAGAGGACGATGCGTACTTTCTCGTTACGCCGGTTGAGAAACTGAGGATCCAGGTCGACGATGTACCGTTTCTTGTCGTCGATATGGCGGCATCGGGTACCGGAACCCGACAACGAGTGCTTTTTAAAACTAATATGGAGGACGTGGTACCGCTTGACGTCGCTCATGAATTGACAATTGAGAACACGGATCGAGGACCGCGACCCTACATTGAGATTCGAAATAGACTCTCTGCACGTATATTGGGCGATGTTTTCTATCGATTAGCAGACTTAGTCGAAGATCCTGATGCTGATCCCTTGTATCTCTGGAGCTGTGGAACTCGATTTCGAGTGAGTTGAATAAACTCGAACTCATAGGCGCACAAGAACGTCTGCACGCGTATGTGGAACAGCTGAGCTGCGCCTATCTGAGTTTGCGCGAATAGGAGAGCGTTTTAACGATCCATAATCGCCCGCGTTGCTGACTGGCAGGCTCACATATTCGGGTAGTTGGGACCTCCACCCCCTTCCGGCGCGATCCACGTAATGTTCTGAGCAGGATCCTTGATATCACACGTCTTACAGTGAACACAGTTTTGTGCGTTGATCTGAAATCGCGGTCCAGTTTCTTCCTCGACGATCTCGTATACCCCTGCGGGGCAATATCGTTGCGCAGGCTCAGCGAAATTTGGCAAATTTACTGTAACAGGGACCGATTCATCCTCGAGGGCTAGGTGACACGGTTGATCTTCTTCGTGGTTCGTGTTCGATAGAAATACGCTGGACAGACGATCGAACGACAAAATGCCGTCTGGTTTTGGATATTCGATCGGATTTGCTTGATTTATGTTGGCTAGCGTCGCGTAGTCGGGTTTCTGATCTGTGAGTTTGAACGGTGATTTTCCACCGAGTAGATTCTGCTCGATGAACGAAAAGGCTGAGCCGAAAAACAGTCCCCATTTGTGCCAAGCCGGACCAGCGTTTTTGGACGAATTCAATTCATCAAATAACCATGAATCCGCGACTCTTTCGAATAGGTCGATCTCTTTGCCTTCGTCTCCCTGCTTAAGACTATCGAACGCCGCTTCGGCCGCAAGCATTCCAGATTTCATGGCGGTATGACTACCTTTAACCTTGAGAACGTTCAGAAATCCGGCGTCGTCGCCGATGAGTGCAGCACCGGGTACCGTGAGCTTAGGTAATGCAGGTAGTCCGCCCTTGACGATTGCTCGAGCGCCATAGGACACGCGAATACCAGCGGCGATTTCATTCACGATCACTGGATGGTGTTTCCAGCGTTGAAATTCTTCGAACGGGCTCAGATATGGATTCTTGTACGCAAGATCGACAATCAAACCGAGCGAAACCTGACGATTTTCAAGGTGATACAGGAAACTGCCGCCTGTCGCCGCGGTAGACAACCCGAGTGGCCATCCAAGCGCATGGATGACTTTGCCTTGATCTACCCTTTCTTCAGGGACCTCCCAAAGTTCCTTCAGACCTATGGCGTAGTGTTGCGTAGCGGAATCAGCATCCAAGTTGTATTTTTGGATCAGCTGTTTGCCGAGGTGCCCGCGACAACCTTCGGCAAAGAGCGTGTACTTTGCACGTAACTCGTAACCTGGTTGGTATGTCGCCTTTTGTTCACCATCTTTCCCGATCCCCATGTCACCTGTAGCAATTCCGCATACTCGGTCTTGATCGTCGAACAGAATCTCTGTAGCGGCAAAACCAGGAAAAGTCATGACACCGAGAGCTTCTGCTTGCTCACCGAGCCATCGACACAGGTTACCTAAAGAAATGGCATGATTGCCGTCATTGTGAATCGGTTTCGGGATCAACAAGCGAGGAATTGGAACACTGGACGTTTCACTGAGGAAACAGTGATATTCGTCCTTTGTAACTGGGTTGTTGACAGGAGCACCTTGTTCCTGCCAATCTGGGATCAGTTCGTTGAGCGCACGAGGGTAGAAGACCGCACCGGAGAGGATATGAGCACCGATTTCACTCCCTTTCTCGACTAGACAGACAGTGATTTCCTGACCAGACTCAGCAGCAAGTTGCATAAGCCGAATGGACGCTGCGAGACCTGACGGACCGCCACCCACGACGACGACGTCGAAATCCATTGCTTCGCGTTCTACAGTCACGGCTTCCCCATCTCCGATTCGGCGCGATTATAAAAACGGTACGCGAATAAAATCTCCCGCCGACAACGCCTGCCTTGGCGTCTATTCGAGTGGTTCGCGAAGGCGAAACGCACGCTCGATTTCTGCTAATTCAACCTTTGGTACGTATGAAAGTTCTTGTTGCTATCAAGCGTGTCGTTGACCCCAACGTCAACGTGGTCGTGAAGCCGGACGGCACCGGTATCGACCTTACGAACACGAAAATGGCCGTAAACCCGTTTTGTGGAATCGGCATCGAGGAAGCGGTTCGTTTGCGTGAAGCGGGAACCGCAGAAGAGGTGATCGCGGTGACCGTAGGTGGGGCGAAGTGCCCAGAAACGCTTCGAGTTTGCTTGGCGCAAGGTGCGGATAGGGCGATCCATATCGAGGCAGATGACGATGTTGAACCACTAGCGATCGCAAAGTTAGTGAAAGCGGTCTACGAGCGTGAAGAACCGAAGATCGTCATGTTCGGAAAGCAGAGCATTGATGGCGACAACGGTCAAACCGGTCAAATGTTCGCGCAACTTACTGGTTTGCCTCAAGCGACGTTCGCCTCTGAGTTGACCGTAAATGGGGACACAGCAACCGTTACACGTGAAGTCGACGGCGGTTTACAGACGATCAAGACATCGATCCCGATGGTGTTGACGACAGACTTGCGTCTGAACGAGCCTCGCTACGCATCCCTACCGAACATCATGCAGGCTCGAAAGAAGCCGATTGAAACGGTTTCACCAGCGGAGCTTGGCATAGAAATACAACGTCATACAGAAGTACTGGATGTATCACCGCCACCAGGACGTGCGGCGGGAATCAAAGTTGAATCGGTAGATGAATTGGTCGACAAGCTCCGTAACGATGCAAAGGTAATCGCATGAGCGTATTAGTCGTCGCTGACCACGACAATCAAGCACTGAAACCCGTCACGTTAATTTCGCTGGCTGCCGCCGCAGAGATTGGCGGCGATGTTCATGTCTTAGTAGCAGGTCAGAACTGCGAAAGCGCTGCGAACGAAGCCGCACAAATTGGCGTCGTCAATCAAGTACTCGTTGCTGACGCAGAAGCCTATGCGCATGCATTACCAGAAAACGTTGCCCCGCTCGTCGTGAGCCTGAGCGACAACTACAGCCATCTTCTTACTGCTCATACAACGACAGGTAAAAACTTCATGCCCCGTGTCGCGGCCGCGTTAGACGTTCAGATGATCTCCGACATCATGGGTGTCGATTCGGAGGATACCTTCAAGCGCTTGATATATGCCGGTAACGCAATTGCGACAGTAAAGACTAGCGATGAGAAGAAAGTGTTGACCGTTCGGGGTACAGGTTTCGACGGCGTCGCGCCCGGAGGCGGAAACGCTACTATCGAGATGATTGAAGGTTCTGCAGCAGATGGCAGCTCAGAATTTGTTGCTGACGAACTTGCTAAATCTGAACGACCCGAGTTGACAGCCGCTGGTGTCGTGATCTCTGGCGGTCGTGGAATGCAAAATGGCGAGAACTTTTCGCTCCTTGAAGGTATAGCCGATAAGCTAGGTGCAGCGATTGGTGCCTCACGTGCCGCAGTTGATGCAGGTTTCGTACCTAACGACATGCAGGTCGGACAAACCGGTAAGATCGTTGCTCCCGAACTGTACATTGCTGTCGGAATTTCAGGTGCGATTCAGCACTTGGCAGGTAGGAAGGACTCCAAAGTTATCGTCGCGATTAACAAGGATCCCGATGCACCGATCTTTCAAGTTGCCGACTATGGTTTAGTCGCCGATTTGTTCGATGCTCTGCCTGAGTTCGAGTCAGCCTTAGGGTAGTCTACGAACTCTGTCTATTTCGCGGCGTCCGCCAGCGTAGCGGTTTGGCGTAACGCTCTACGTCGTTAACGACATCGAATATCAGCGCGAAGAGCGCCATTCGGATGAGTACGCCGTTTTGTGTTTGGCGGAAAATCGCTAAATTGGGATTCGAATCCAGGTCTTCATCCAATTCCTGACTTTGTGCCCGGGAATCACGGGGTAGCGGATGCATGATGACTGTGTTTGATTCACAGTATTGCGAATAAATCTCCTGGTTCAAGCGGAATAAACCGCGATAGTAGTTCGCCTCATCCTGCGTAGGGAAACGCTCCTCCTGGACGCGTGTGACATAGAGAATGTCAACATGTTGGATACCTTCGCGAAGATCGTGGAACTCTGATACGGACGCTCCCGTTACACGTAATTGTTCGATCAAGTCGGGTGGTGCATCTAAGCCTTCCGGGGAAGCTAATTGCACTGTTACACGTTTGAACAACGTCAATAGCTTCAGCAGTGAATGAACGGCTCTCCCGTTAGCCAAGTCACCAATAAGCGCGATGCGAAAGTCATCCACGCTCTTATCTTGGGATTCAAGCTCCTTGCGTATGGTGTAAAGGTCTAGTAACGCCTGAGAGGGGTGTTCGTTAGCACCGTCACCGCCATTAATAACGGGAACTTGAGAAGCTGACGCGAACTCGTCGGCAGAACCCGACTCAGGATGGCGAATCACGATGACGTCGCTGTACCCGGAGAGCACCCGTGCGAAATCGTGCATGGATTCGCCTTTCACGATCGACGAAGACTCAATACCTGTGGTTTCGCGAACATTGCCGCCAAGCAAGTTAAACGCACTTCCGAACGACACGCGCGTACGCGTACTGGGCTCGAAGAACATGTTGGAAAGGATTGCACCTTCAAGCACTCGCGTTATGCGTTCACGACCTGTGAACGGTCGCATACGATCGGCGACTTCGAAGATTTCCTCGACGTCGGCGCGTTCAAACTGTTGCACCGAGAGAATGTGATCGCCGTAAAAGTTCAGATTCTTGCCCGGAATTAGCGCGTCAGATCGAAGCGATGCTTCTTCTTGACAAGCATTTTAAGAGACTACACGCCAAAGATCTCTATCGCGCCTAATGTGTCATATGGTTGTTTCGATCATACCGTACGGATCTGTCTGATTAATGGAGGCATATTGCTGAAGATATTTGCGTTGACGAAGTCTTCTCTAGGATAAACCAGTTGTCTCCGCACACCACTAGTCTATTTGTCCTTGCCACAGTTATTTCTGTGCAGCGTTACCGAGTCGGGCAATTCCCAATGTGCGTCTTTATTGGCGTCTACAACACCACCGATAACACCACCTAGGAGCGCATTACCCCAGATCATTTCGCCGCGTTCAGATTTCACGGAGAGAGTGATCGATTCGTTGCTATCCTCACACACCAAGACGAGCTCGTTATCGCTCTTCTACACCGTGACGGACGCCGGTTCAGTGAATCTGCAAGACCCTTTCTTATTCGTTGCTGTGCAATCTGTCCGTTACGAACAGTTCGAGATGTTGACCAGAACAGTGTCGTTCAATCCTTTAGTGACCGAAGCACACCCACTTGCTACTATCAACTCCAGAAGAATCGTGAGCAATTTCATATAGAAGGATTCTTTTTTTTAAGTTATCGCCACGTAGTTACAGCTACTGCGCCAATTAGTACTCCGTCTAACACACTCGTCGCTATAAACAGGATCAGGAGTTTCAAGCTAAAGTTCGTTACATCAGTCCGTAGGGTGAATTGGCAGCGATTTTAGGGACGGCTGTTTCATATCAGACGGTAATCCAACTACCAGACTTCGTATGCCTCTGGAGTGCCAAACTAGGATAACAAATGAATTAGAAGAGAACGAAACTCCCGTCTTCAATCAATGGTATTTGAACGTCTATAGGAGCAAAAACTGTCTAAATGTCGCCATTCTCACCGTCAAACCATCAAGACTGCTGATTTTCCGTCAATGAGACACCTCGTCAAAAGCTGGTTTTAGATTCGATTTAAATGAATCCGCGATTTAAATGAATCCGAGAGATCGAATGGCTCTATACGGCTCCTTCCAATCGGCATGACGACGCGAGTAGGCGATATTGTTTCTTGTTCAAATAGTAATGCAAGATTAGATTATCAGAATCTTAATAAATACGTACTTGCTTAGAAATTACGTAGAATTTCACTATTCAGAAATTTGGTACATTCGATTGATTGAATCAACAGTGACTGCGAGAGGTCAAACGACCATTCCGAAGTTAATAAGAATAAAACTCAGTCTTGAAGCAGGCGTCCGCATCAGGTACGAACTAGATGCAGATGGCGTACGCCTCGTTCCATTGAAACCAGTGCGACGATTGGGCGGTATCCTCAATTACAGCGGAGAACCGAAGACGCTTGAAGACATGGAACGGGGAATCGTAGAAGGGGCTACTGACGATTGATCGCAATCGACACAAACGTTTTAGTACGCTTTTTAGTAGGAGATGATCAAGACCAATCTGAGTCTGCGGTCCGTTTCATTGATTCGCTAACGTCAGGTGAGCCCGGTCTCATTTGCCGAGAGACGCTCGTCGAATTGGTTTGTGTTTTAGAGCGAACATACAGATTTAAACGCACACAGATTTCTTTCGCGCTGTACGAATTGATTGACTCGAGCGAAATCGTCATTGAAGATGTCGATCGAATCCGAGAGGTTCTAGGCGATTACCAGACGTCGGATAGCGTCTTCTCTGACTTGATGATACGTTCAACAGCACTTGAGCTCGGTGCGACGCATGTTGCGACGTTCGACAAGCAGTTCGCAAAATCTCCAAATGTGGAACTATTAAGCTAATTTGGAACGTACAGGAGAGTGAGAGCGCCAAACGCAACTTCTCCGACCCAACAGCTGATATGTTTTGACCTGTGCGAATGTTCTTTGGGTCTGATCAGTTCATGATTAG
>JAPOVY010000145.1 GCA_026707905.1 Gammaproteobacteria bacterium
GCGATCGATTCGTGACGATCACAATCGCAAATTGCAGAACATTATTTAAACAATCGCCTTACCGAGGCCGAGTCCATACCTTCTACAATAGTTTCCGATATGGTTCGACAAATACCCTTAACAGTCCATTCGCGGGATCTCTTGGAACACCGTGACGAAGTTTTGGCAGAGGCTAAACGTTGCGACTTGACTAATGTTCGGGTGTTTGGCTCAATCGCCCGTGGTGACGCGAATGAGACTAGTGACATCGATCTGCTCGTCTCGGTCGTACCCAACTCAAAGCTGGGATTTGAAATGTACGGTTTACCCGTATTCGTCGAAAAACTGACCGGTCGCAAGGTTGATATGTTGTTCGATGATCAGCTGGAGCCTAAAGATGGGGAATTACCTTCGCAAGCGACAGTTAGGGCTTCAATATTGGAAGATGCCATTCCGCTGTGAAAGCGTCCGCGGAAGAACGAGACATCAAGGAACTAGAGTTCATCGCCGATAGCATTAGGCGCGTTAGAACGTGGGGCGCAACCGGTCGAGAATCGTTAAACGACGAGGTGTTAGGAGAGGCTATCGATAGTCGAATGCGGAAGATTGCCGAATCAACACAACGGTTGAGCGCTTCGCTCACAAGTAGTGAGCCGAACATTCCCTGGGTTCAGATTTCCGGTTTTCGAAACGTGATGACGCATGATTACCATGAGATTGACCGTGATCGCTTGTGGAAAGTAATCGCGCAAGACCTCCCTGCTCTCGGTGAAGCTGTTGAACGAATGCTCGTACGCACGAAAGATAAGCTCCAGACGACCACACGAAAGAATGACCTTTCGCGCTGACCTCAATCTACTTCTAGAGACCAGAATAGCTGATTCATGAGTACCTCAATAATGTGCTCTGATTGCGCCTGGCAACTTGTCCTTTGTTAATTACGCGACCGAACGTACCCGCCGCTAATCAAAACTAAAGAATTTCACCACCGATGCGGAACCAATGCGGCCATTTACGTCGAAATCGGCGTACATAAGTGGTTCAACCGATCACCTCCCAATAATCCTTTCGCAACTAGTGGAACAAATTCCATGCCTTGAGTCTCGATCAATCGATCGAGTCACGCCAAGCGTACGAGCGCGTTCAAACGCACACGTAAGTTAAAAATCTCGAAAACACCACTCGTGGAGTGGATAGTCGACTTATGCAGACCAACTGAAAACTCCCACGATTTACTACGGCGAGTGACAGCCATACATGTCAAATAAGCACTTTTGGCTACGTGGTGAACGACGCAAATTCGATCGCGCGACCATCCGGGTCATGACCGACCCACTCTACCCCAGCTTTATTAATTGGCTCTAACCCGAGTGAACGAAGTGTGTCGGGATTTAGGTCTGCTTGCGACAAGGTAATTGCGACACGATTGCCAGAACCTTGTCTCAACTGGAAAAGGTATCGGGTGTTACCTACATCATTAGGTGGATAAATCCATGCGACGTCTGCTTCTCGTTTGACGACTAAACCGAGCGATTCATAGAAGCGTTGACTCGCGACTAGATCAGAAACATGTAGCGCGTAGATTACGTTCGGCATGTTTCTGTCATCAAACGGCATGCCAGATATAGTCGGCGATGAGTCGAGCACGGCAGATTCAAACGGTTCACGTTCTTCTCTGTGAGTATTGAAGAAAAACTCGTGACCATCGGGATCTTCAATTGAAAAATTCCCACATTCGTTATCCGGTAAGGGATTGCCTTCATCATCCAACATGAGACGCTCTTCGGATTTGAACTCCTCGAACAACGTAATTGGCATGCCAATCTGCTTCATGCATTCCTTCAATCGATGTATGTGAGCACCTCGAAAATTGATCAGATTGTTCTGCAGAAAGGACATGAAGGTCAGTGATTGCGATCGATACGTCAACGAAACTCTTAGACCTGGTGCATCCTCGCCGACGGGTAAGAAGCCAAGCGCTTTGTAGAAATCAACCGTCTTGTCAAGTTGGGTAGCCCGAAGACACACACTAAAGAAACCAAGTGGAATCACGATACGGCATCTCGTTTCTCATTCTGTTCACACATTTTGAGCATGGATCTGAGCCGATTTTCTAAGATCGCGACCTCTCGTCGATTCGCACGTTCAGATTCACGCGCTTCGCAATCAAGATGCGGTTTAACGCCTTTCTAATTCGAACTACAGAACCTGCAGTTAGATGGCATGATTGCCGAATATCGCGTATCCGAAACCAGTTTTGCCGTCTCGCGTAAATGAACTTAAGCTTGACGGATGCAACGTAGTCTCCCGAGCAATGTCAATCCAGGATTTCTCACCTGTGCACCAGTTTTAATCGACGCGTTTGAAGGGAAATGTGAACTCGTCCTAGGAGGGGGAACCATGCTCGCTAGCCGATGGAACCATCGCGTTAACACAGATCTTGTTTTTTACGCATACGGCGATGCTGGGCAAATGCCGCGACACATCGAGGAAGTCGGACTAGCACTCGCCGCTGCAAACCAGCCGTTCCGAGAACTTACGGTGCAAGCGAGATACCTGTCGTTCGAATGCATGGGCACGAACGTATCGATATTCACAACGATGTCATTAACGCATGCACTTAGTGTAGAACACGAATCAGCAACGGGTTTGAGTCTCGAGGCAACGGAAGAAATACTGGCCAAAAAGCTGTCTGGACGTATCGTTGGATTAGGAGACTTTTTAGTACGGGATGTATACGATTTATGTGTAGCGTCATACCTAGATGCGGATGCGTACGAGAAGGCACTTCGAGGAATAACCCGAGAGCAAATGGCTGACGTCGCATCGGAACTGGGGAGTCTTGCTGTCCGAACGCCTCGATCGCTGGCACCCTTAATATCACCGAAATATGGCCTCCTGGCAGAGCGAGTGTGGTTACATCCGCAATCGCTATTTGGCGGTCAGCGATTACCCCCTCACCTGTTCACGTCAGGTCCACCTAACGACCTCGAAACGTTCGATTCAGTGTGATGAAAAGGTCCCTTTTTCCACCGCGAGAACCACCTCAACCCCTCGTTAACTTCCGTTTCGCGGTCGCGCTTGAACAAGCGCCATTCAATCCTTCACTAATCGCCTGGATGATCGGGAAGTACGCGGCCGGTCTGGCGCCACGACCCACCCCGAACAATTACGCGATTGGATGAATTCAGAAGCTCCTATACCGCTTGAATACTATGCGGCGATTGCCGATACCATCGCCAAAATGGACGGTGGCGATTACATGAAATTTCGTCAGAATTGTGGCGCTTCGATTCGCGGTATCGTACATCTTGTACATGCAACTAAGTCATTCTCGGATCGTTTTGTCCACTATTTAGACAATTACTCCGATGTCGGAGATCTCCGCCCACGGTGGGATGACGATTACGCTGGAATCGATGCTTTGATGAGACGATAGGATTCTTAAAACACATTACGATCCGATAGAACACATAAACTAGAAGCGACAATCCTGCTGCCCGACGAAAGAGCCACGTCGGCCATCAGCTTTCGATCGAGTCGTTCGGATTAAACGTGTAAAAAAAGACACTACACGATCTTGCGCACCAACGAATCTCCTTGCTGACCGGCGTCTCCGGATTCCGAACCTTGTGATTGCGGGGAATGATGCTCGAATCAGTTACTTAATAGACGAGGACAACAATTGGACGACGTTTATTACCGCCTCCAGCAACAGCAAGCTATTTCGCTGCACGACCATAGGACTCTATATGCGGTGTTTATCAATCCGAAAGCAATTCAGGAAAATACGTTCGATAGAAACCTCGATCCCTAGTCAATAATGCATCTGCGGAAATGAGTGCGTGTGCGCCGATTAGAAAATCTGCGATGATTCGAGTTCTTGGACCGCCCTGTTGACGGTATTCATGCCAGCGACGACCGGCTTCAAACGCAATCTCTGTGTTTAAACCGGATACTGATACGTTTGATTCAGTTAATGCTCTTTCTAGGTCTGAACGATCAGGAACCGCAGCAGACAACTCAGCATACACGATGGTAGAAATCGTAATAGCACCTTTGTCGTATGCGTCTTCTAACTTCGCCAGCGATTGCTCACCGAACTCTTCACTGCCAAAAAACACATCGATCAGAACATTGGTGTCTACCGCGGTAATCACCTTCCGCGGATCGCTTCAATGAACTCGTCGGTGGAATCGATACCTTCGAAAATGCCGAATACCCGTTCGAGCGGATGTGAGACCGCAGCACTTTTTTTAAGCAAAAGACCGTGTTCAGTCGGCTCAAATTCGACCTCCACATTGTGATTCATACCAAACTTGTCCCGCAACGTCTTCGGAATCGTAACTTGACCTCGTTCCGATACTCTCATCGTTTAAAAAATATGAAATTAGTCTTCGGATAATCATACTCTCTTTTTCTGAATACATCATCTATGGCAAAATCTCACTCGCACGCAAACCTGTGCGTACTTGATGGGATTAGTGACGCAGGTCTTCCGATGTCATTCGGCAGACTGAAGCGAGTTGTTGAGAGGACTCAATACGGCGACGATTGAGGCGTTGATCGGACTATTCAAGACGACTCACGTCATCTAAAGTCATTTATATGGAGGGTCACGTGTCCAAAATCAAAGTTCCAAAAGTAGACTTGCTAGACATAAAACGCGAGCCAACGGATGACGAACTAGAAGCTCTAATGCAGGATATGGTGGATGTCGCCAATGAGAAATGGCGGGTTGCGTTGAACGCGTATACGTCGAACCTTTTCGACGGAATAGAGGAAGCTGCCGAAATTGGAGTCGCAAAAGCTAAAGCGAGGCAATCTCGATCGCGTGATTAGCTTGATCTAGCCGAAAGTTGAGCGAACGAAATCCAAGGCTCATACTGATTGCGGGACCTAACGGATCTAGGAAGACTGAATTTACCAATCGAGTTCTGGCACACGAGTGGCTCGAAGGTTGCGAATATATCAATCCTGATCTCATCGCACAGAACCGGTTCGGAGATTGGAATTCACCATCGGCAGTTGCCAAGGCAGCCAGATTTGCGAGCGATCTTCGTTATGAATGTCTCGAGAAAGCGAGATCGCTGCGCTAGAAACGGTGTTCTCGTTCCAGGAAAAACTAGATTTTGTCGACACGGCTGTCGATTCTGGATCCTTCGATTCAGGTTGTTCTTCGTCGAGACCGACAATCCCACGATAAACGCATCGAGGTTTGCGCGCCGAGTTATTGAATTTGGACACGACGTTCCGATCGCCAAAATAGTCGACCGCTATAAGAGGTCGATTACCAATCTCGCAAAAGTTCTACCTTTAATCAACAGATGCTATATCTACGACAACTGTTCCATAAAACCTACTTATTCCTAAGCAGAGGGTTGTATCCGCACTTGGTTGACGATTGGCAGTAACGCCCATCCCAACTCAAGCCGCTTGACAGGGAGTTCAATAAACCGTTGAGACACGCAACTTCCGCGTCGTCACCGGCCGCACGGCGGTAAATGGCCTGCCGAACCTTCTTCTTCGCCGCTTCGCGGAACGCCTTGATGTCGTTGAGCGTGTCGATCGTGGTCTGATTCCGAATGGTGCCGTCCACGTTCAAGTCCTTGTGAAGCGCCGAACACTGGGACTTGTACCGAATCGGATCCTGGCGCAGCGCTTTGAGACCGCCGAACCGCTGCCAGATGTCCGCTCGCATCCCACCGATGACCTTGGCGATGCGAGGTAAGTCGGGGTACGGGTCCGCACTCAATACGCGGGCGACTAATTGACTCAGTATGAATAGGCGGCGTTGTGGCGACGGACGGCGCGCTTCAGGCCACTGAGTGTGCGTTTTGCCAATTCACCTAACGTAGCTGCCTTCGACACGCGCGCAAGCTTAAGTCGCGATTACTAGATTTACCAGAACAGCTTCTAACTCTCATGTAGCGTACTAACCGTATACGAAATCTTCAATGAGATCGTCGACATTTGCGTTTGACCGCATCTTCGATAGTGGTAAGCGAAACTAGAACGGACTCAATAAGCCTATATCGGGCTGCGGAAGTAGACACGAAGCGTATCGATATTGCGACGGGCACCGAGCTGGTCTGTGACTATGAATCAGCGACAACGATCAATTTTGGTGACGTCGACTAGAAGGTGATTATCGCTTCGTCTCCGCAATTCTCCGACAACGCACTTAGACAATGTACGTACATTTACGCTCCGCGTGCAATTTAGTTGCTAGGCGAAGATGTGAAAACTACGATCGAGATCGACGACGAGCTAATGAATGAGGCCATCAATTTAAATGGTTCGAAAACTAAACGAGAAACAGTCGCACTTGGTCTGAAAGCGTTTGTGAGGAGAAAGAAACAAGAGAACATCAGGCGTTTTCGAGGGCATTTAGCGTGGGTCGGCGATCTTGACGAAATGAGAAGCTCGCGCTCATTTCGAAGAAACACACTGTAAACCACTTTACAGATCCTGCGTACGGTATGTGACGTAACTCCCTTCGCGTTCCGAATCGATCCGCTCGCATAATAAGTCGACAAACGTGCCCCGCGAATCCTTGCAAGTATGTGCGTAATCCAATTCCACTACGAATTCACTGAGGTCCTTCACTGCCGTCCGCTTCTCACAGCAAAACGATGTATATATTCGGGTGCCTATCGCGATTGATGTCACTCGTGCAAGTCTGTCGTATTTGCCTCGTAGGGCTTCTTACTACATGTACGCTGATCGCTTGTACATCGCTTCGATTCGTCGAAGTCATCTCGGAAAACCAGAGCGGGCGCGTCGACTATCTCATCATTCATTTCACAAGTGTCGACTTTGCTGAATCACTACGTTTGTTAACGCAACGGACTGAGCGTCCTGTCAGTTCACATTACCTGGTGCCCGAGAACGGCGACCCTTCGTACCCACACCATCGCTTAAAAGTGTATCGACTGGTCGAGGAAGATCAGCGGGCCTGGCACGCAGGACGGAGCTACTGGCGAGGAAGTACCAATCTCAACACGCGCTCGATCGGAATCGAAGTCGTGAACCGAGCAGAGTGCGTCGGCGACGATCCCGCGCTTGTGATGGAAGATCCAGAAGCCTACTGCGAGTTTCCAACATTCGACTCCGAACAGATCGAGTTGGTAATTGATCTTATCGCAGACATCCTGCAACGACACCCGAATATCGATGCGGTCGACGTTCTTGCTCATTCTGATATCGCGCCCAATCGAAAATTAGATCCTGGACCGAAATTTCCCTGGCAACGTCTCTATGAACATGGGATAGGCGCGTGGTACGACGATGTCACCATGCAACGTTATCTGAACCGCTTCGAAACGTGGCCGCTAGATTTACGCTTGCTACAGAAAGCGCTCGCAACCTACGGCTACGACATTGACGAAACCGGAGAATTAGACGAGCGGACTCGTTTCGCGATAAGGGCGTTTCAATTGCATTTCAGACCATTCAACTGGTCAGGCGAACCTGATTCTGAAACGGCTGCGATTCTGTTCGCACTACTTGAGAAATACCGGCCGCGTTCACTGGAAGCGTTGGTTAAGCCGAACCCTATTGGGAGTCGCTCACAACAGATTCTTCCATTCGTTACTTTCAGGATTAAAGTCTGATGTCAATTTACATTACGGGACTCGCACAAATGCCGCTTCTCGTGAAGCGATTCGATATCCAATATCTCGTTTCTATTGTCGGTGCAGATGCTCAACCTCCTACACCATCCGATATTCCCCGCTCTCGCCACCACCGATGTATCGTTGACGATATCGTTGAAGACCAACCAGGAAGGGTCGTACCAAAAACTAATCACATCAATGACTTAATTGAGTTTCTACACGCGTGGGACACTGAATCGAGTTTGCTAATCCACTGCATCGCAGGTGTCAGTAGATCAACGGCTGCAGCATTAATTGCTCGCACAATGAAGACTAACGATCCCAAACGCGCAGCGACCGCGTTACGCATCGCAGCGCCATATGCGTGGCCGAATCGACGAATCGTGTCGCTCGCCGATTCGATATTGGGGTTCGAGGGAAAACTGATACACGCGCGCGATGAAATGGGACCCGCAGACTGGCAAATCGACCCTGATTACAAAGCGCCTCAACTGCACGGTGAGCAGGCTCACGGTCACAAAGAGGGTAGGTACGCGGAGCTAGAGATTTAAGGCAGTCGGCTAGTTAGATAGGACGATGCTACATCGTGGCGTTGATCGACGTCCGTCCTTCTCTAGCCTAATTCCTAGCCGTGCACACTAAGGCAAAGATGAATTAGGATCCTTTTGGTTTCGGATACAAAACGGTCATTTGTCAGAATGAAAACGATCAGCTAGCTCATGGCGCCACATGTAATGAGATCAAGCTACTTGTGAAATCTGATTGATTTGTCAAGGGGACAGGTAGTTCGGATCACAGCTTCAACCAAACGATCTATCGTTTCACGACCTCGCACGAATTTCGCGTAGAACGCTCATGAAAGTACTCAAAGTGCTTGAGTCGTAACAGCCTTGTCCTCAATATTGAGGATGCGTAAATTGTCAGCTTACTTACGATAAGTTCATTGCGCTATAGTCGCTATTCCATCTAAATTTAAGAGATTAATGCAAATCGTCCGAATCGATCGAAGGGAAGCTCGGGCGACGAAATTTAAATGTACGACGCGTTTCGACGTATCACACGTTGGGAAGACGCCATGAGTAATTTCGGTTTGTACGACGATATTGTCCGTTCTCTTCAGTCATCAGCCCTTGACCCTTCAAGCTGGTCCAGGGCTTACGAATTGATAGATGAGGCTGTCGGTGTACACGGCAGTACGACCGTGTTCGCAGCGGGTGAAAAATCAAGTGATGTACGTATTTTTCTGTTTTGGTGTTACGACGACGGGATTCGCCAGCAAGAGTTGGAGCAACGCTATCTGGATGACTATTACATGGATGACGAGCGGATACCGAGGATCCGTCGCATGCCTGTTAACAAACTCGTGCACATCAAAGATTTATACACCGAATCCGAACTAAAAGCGTCGGCTGCATATAACGAAGCAATGGCGATCTGTAGAGGTCAGGATAGTCTACACATACGCTTACCCGGACCTGACGACTCTCGTATCACTTGGGTCCCGAACGACCCGCGCGACAACGAAGGCTGGTCGTCAGAGAAGATAAAACTGATACATAGCGTGATTCCTCATCTGAACCACGCAATTCGAGTCCAACATGTTGTATCTGGGGCTGATATCCTCAACGCTACACTAACCGAATTACTTGACGCGAAGGGGTTAGCAACCATTCAACTTGACGGACGTGGACGCATACACGATTTAAACGACCGAGGCAAGAATTTACTCCGCGAAGGGGATATTCTGTACGATCGTAAAGGCTACTTATTGGCGAAACCTTCGCGAAACAACCAGATACTCCAGAAACTAATTACTCGCGCAATACCAAGTAGAGGTTCGGTAGGGTACGGTGGTTCCGCGACATTTGCGCGCTGGCCGAAACCCCCTCTTTTACTGCAAACACATCCAGTACAAGCTCCGACTGAGGAGCCCAGAACTTGGCATACGAGTACGCTGATCCTCATCAGTGACTTACCCGTACGCACAAACATCGACCCGAAATCCGTCGCTCAAATACTCAACCTTACGGAGATGGAAAGCCGCATCGCCGTGATGCTTGCCGGCGGAAAGACAGTGTCTGCGATCGCAAAGGAACTCAATCGTAAAGAAAGTACGATCCGCCATCACGTCAAAAGGATGTTCGTAAAGCACAACCTCAAGCGTCAGACAGAGCTAATAGATCTAGTACGATCCATCGCCGGAGCACCTTAGACGTGATCGGAAGCTTGCGATACCGACATGGCTCGCAAAAGCTGGATGCAGCGCTTAAACTGATTTTCAGTAACTGTCGAATACTTTCAAATGCAGTTGAATCGAAGGAACGGAAAAAGTGCACACGATCCTTCATGACCCCCAACAACGTAATGTTTCCTAGATTACTCCCTTTCACCCGTCTCGATCAAATCCCTAGGTAATTGATCGAAGTGATATCCAAAACCCGACACAGCGTCTGAAGTTTTTAAATCGAGCACGAGCCAGCGCAGTGTCGTCAATCGTCTGAGTGCCGAGAAGTCGACAATCGGGTTTCCAGGAAGACTTAGCCATTCGATGTTGGTTAGGTATCCAATCGCCCAGCCGTCATTCAATTGGTTCCCGGCAAGGTCCAACCGCCGTAACGAATGCAGTTCCCGGAGCGTTTCTACATCCGCTATTCGGTTGCGCCTTAAACTAAGATGGGTGAGTTTCGGAAGATTCCTCAGCGGCGCTACTTTGGCGATGCGGTTGTTATCGAGTATCAAAACTTCCAAAGCACTCAGTTGCGACAAGGGTTGAATGTTCGTCAGCTGGTTGTCCGATAGGTCCAATCGGCGCAGGTGCATCAGTCGGGTCAGCGGCGTTACATCGGTGACGGCGTTACCTGACAGGTTCAGAATGCGTAGCTGTGGGAGACTAGCAAGTGCAGACACGTCGTCCAACATGTTCGCGCTCAAATCTAGCACTTCAACACCAGACATTGTCGTTAACGGCCAAATCTCCTTTATGCGGTTGTCGCTAAGGTCAAGTTCCTCCACGTCCTCTAGCGTCGTTACGACGGACAGGTCCGACATTCCACTTTCAGACCAGTCGAGGACCTCGACCTTACGCGCGTTAATTAGTTCGGTTTTTCGTTGTGAACCCAACGTATCAATGGTCGTCGTAGAAACTTCGTTCGCGTTTCCTACTTCAGAATGCATGATTGATCGGTCGGTCACCGGCGGTACAGGATTTCGCGAGGTATCCTGCAGTGGGTACATTGCCGCTGCTAAATAGCTGACCGATACGTTCTCCGGTTCGTTGACAGCCCTCGCCAAGGTCAGTATCGCGTCGCCGTTCGTCACGGTGATCGACTCGACCGGAATCGTTGTCGGTGGTGTCAGCGAATTCGACATGACCACGAAATCTCGAGGCTCCGGTACCGAATTTGCGTCGAGTGGCCGTTTATAGTCCAAGGTGAGCGTGACGCCCGAAACGGTCGCCTGCGTGAGCGAGTTACTCGCGCCAGCGCCGCACGACACGCCAACGTCCTCCGAATGGCGGCAGTTGTTCACACCCCAGCCGTTGTGCCTGCAATCCACGAGGCGTGACTCGTCGCCATTGCAACGGACGTCGTCCATCCAGATTTTCCCAGAACCTGCGCCAAATGCTGCACGGGTATGCGTTTGTCCCCCTTCCAAGCCGAGTTGTCGACAAACCACCTTCGCATCGTCGTCAACGAACCGGTCGTCACACACCGTCCCCCACTCACCAGCGTGATACACCTCAACACGTCCTTCCTCAGCTGATTCGCCATTGACGAGCCGTATATCACCTTCTGACACGCCTTCCTCTGCGTTCGTGCTTGCCGATGCCGATGGCGACCAATCGCTCGTGCCCTTGGCGTTCGATGCACGTACCCGCACCTCGTACGCGGTGTCTGCTACAAGGTTTTCGATTCGCTTCGTGGTACCCGCACCGGTGTGATCGGCGTCCACCCAGTTGCCGCCTGAGGTACGGTAGTGCACGTCATATTCCGAAATTACCGCACCGTTGTCGTTCGGTGTTGTCCATGACACCTCGATCCATGTTGTGCCTGGCATCATCGTCGGAGTCGATGGCGCGTCGGGCACGTCCGCATCCGTACGCTTCGATGCCGTCGCTGACCAATCACTCGAGCCTTCGGCGTTCGTCGCCCGTACACGGACCTCGTACACGGTATCGGGAGAAAGGTTCTCAATCCGCTTGGTAGTACCGGTTCCGGTATGGTCGGCTGATACCCAGTTGTCGTTCGCCACACGGTACTGCACGCCGTAGTCTGTAATCGTCGCACCGTTGTCATCCGGCGCAGTCCATGACAACTCCAACCAAGTCGGTCCTGCGGTCAGCGCGGGAACTGATGGAGCATCCGGTATATCTGCTGCCGTTCGCTTGGAAGCCGTCGCCGACCAATCACCCGAGCCTACTGCGTTCGTTGCACGTACCTGGACTTCATACACGGTATCAGGAGACAGGCTTTCAATCCGTTTCGTCGTACCTGTACCGATGTGATCGACCGCCTGCCAGTTTCCGTTGGCGACACGATATTGCACGTCGTAGTCCGTGATCGTAGATCCGTTGTCCACCGGTGTCGTCCACGACACGCCGATCCAGCTTGTTCCTGCAGTCAGCGTCGGCGCCGATGGCGCATCTGGAACACCAGCATTCGTTTCGTTGGTCACGGTCAGGTCCACGAAGTCAACGACCTGATTACTGTATGCATCTTGAAGAGTGTTGTCCGTCCCCGTAGTCGGTTTCGTGTAGCTGACCTTGATGTCGGCGTCGGAAGCCACAATCGCGGACTCAAGCGTCAATGTCACGCTGGCGCCGCTGATTGACGGTGAACCGGTAAGCGCAACCGAAGTCGCCGAACCGCCCGACGGGGTCTTCTTCACCACGAACGCGCTGTTTGCTAGGTTCGCAGCGTTAGCGAGCGATTCATCGAAAGTAATAACCAGCGAGTCGCCGTTCGCCGTCGCACTCGGTTCCCCAGGTGCGGTGTTGTCTGGGTCGTTAGCGAGGATTTTGACCGAAGCCGACGACACAGAAATCGTCACGTCGCTTCCGCTGGAAAGCGATAACGTCGACTGGAAGGACTCGTCGTTTTCCGTCAACGTGTCATCAACGATCGAGATCGTGTGCGTCTTTGAGGTGTCACCCACGCCGAAACGGATGAGTTCATTGGTGACAGGTCCGTAGTCGCCACCTTCTGCAGTGCCGTCAACGGTGTTCGCCAATAGTGCAAACGTTCTCGGGGCACCCCCTACCCGATGACTATTCACCGTGACTGTAAGCGCTACGCTACCCGCGTCCTCGGCCACCTCGACAGATACCGGGTCATAGCCTACGGTGATCGGATCCGTCCGTGGATCGGTGTTGTTGGTCACCACTTGCCCGGTGAAGGTCGCTACATCGTTGCCGATGGCGTCCCGGAGCCGGTTGTCCGAGCCTGCGGTCGGCTTCGTGTAGCTCACGGTTACGCTATCCGTAGAAACCACAGCATCAGTGAGAGTCAGCGTCACCGCGTTAGCGCTGACGACGGGCGATCCGGTGAGCGAGACCGTTTCCTCAGAGCCACCGGTAGGCGTCTTCTTAACCGCGAAAGCATTGTTTGCGAGGTTTGCCGCGGTCGCGAGAATCTCGTCGAATGTAACCACGAGCGACGCCTCATTGACATTCGCATCGGACACTGCAGGTGGGGTCGTATCCGCAGCGCGTGTCACGACGACCGTATATGTCGCGGTCGTATCGCCGTCCTCTGCAGTAACCTTTGCCTTGATTGTGTTCGCGCTGACGCCAAGGTCGATTTGGAACCCCGTTGCGTCGTTATCGACATCACTCAACTGCGTGTCGGTTCCGTCAAAATAACCTAACGTAGCGCCGCTGTCGCCTTTCGTCTCTTTGACTGTAATTCGATCGACGCCGTGAGCTACACTGGCAATGTATGCGGTCGTCAGTGAATCGAACATGGGATTAAGCGCGATATCGGATTCGGTGCCGTCGTCGTCCCAGGTCAAAGCAAGATCGGTCAGACTGGCGTCAGACGACGGCACGAAAGCCTCTCCGCTGACTTCCATGAACGGAACCTCATCCGCTGTCGTCCAGATGCCGGTATCTCGGATTCCGGTATGTCGATAGTCGTTCAGAGTCCAGCCTTCCGCTTCGTGGCTAATCTCATCTGACTTCGTCCCGTAAATCTTGTAGTACCGTCTCATCTGAGAGGATCTTTAGTCGAGTACCACGAAGTATTTCGTGTTCTTCTGAAGGATCGCTTTCGCCGGTGCCTCGAATGGCGTGGGAATCGTGTCTTCCGGCATACTATGACCTGTCCCCACGCCAGCGGTGCCCTTCCCGATCATCGTGTATAGACTAGTGTCCGGAGCTCCTCCCTCCGTGCTAGTGAAGATTCTCACCCTTACACCGGCCGAATGAGTGACTTCCCAGATAAGGATCTTGACCGAGGTAATGACGTAGCCTGCTTCGTTGTCACCTGTTTCATACCCTAACGCTTGGGCGCGCAAGATCTTTCCAGGTTCGAGATTTCCGACATAGAATCGCTTGCTGAAGTGCTCATCCAGATTGCTCACT
>JAPOVY010000052.1 GCA_026707905.1 Gammaproteobacteria bacterium
CCTAAACGCCGTTCGGAGCGTCCGATCCCGTACCAAGGTGCTGTGTCAAAGAGGCGTACGCCGTTTCCCCAAGCAGTGCGGACAGTCTCAATGACATCGTGTAGCTGCACATCTGGAGACGCGATCCACGCGGCGCCATAGCCTAGTGGCGATACGCGCAGTGTCGTGGTACCTATTTGTCTAGGCGTAGTGAAATCAGTCACAGAGCGTTCCTAAGCGCGCACATTATGAGCGCATGGATTTGCTGGGATTCATATAGAACAAGGCACCGTGCGATGCACGGTGCCTTGCAAATTCAGTGACTCTTAAGCTTGATGTCGGAGAACGGTTCCGGCTCTTACACCCGTGTGTTCGCCGTCTTCTAGGCTTATCTGTCCATTAACGATCGTGGCCTTGTAACCAAACGATTTTTGGATATAGCGCGGAGCGCCGCCTGGGAAGTCGTGAACGAGCTCTGGTTGCCGTTCTGCAACTTTCGCTAGGTCGAAGACGTTGACGTCCGCCCGCATGCCTTCCTTCAATGTGCCTCGATCGCTTAGTCCAAGCACTCGAGCGGGTCCAGATGTCAGTCGACGAACGCCTTCCTCGAGCGTATACAAGCCCGTTTCGCGGATCCAATGTGCAACCGTAAAGCTTGCCCATCCGGCATCCATGATCTGTGAAACATGAGCGCCAGCATCACCGAGACTTGGGAAACAATGTTCGCTCTTGAATAAGTCCCCAAGTTCCTTCAAGCTTTGATTGAACATGCGAAGGTTGAACAGTCCACGCCCGTTGCTCTCTCGAGAAACACGGATGAATGTCTCTACCCAATGCTCACCCGCTTGTTCGGACATGCTCTGCAAACTCGCTTCTGGACCCGCCGCGTAGTTCGGTACGTCGCCGTGGCCGAGATAGTAGACGTTATTGAGAGGGAATCGAGAATTAGCTGCCGTACCTTCTTCGATCAACTTTGCTCGAGTCTCTGAATCATTGATCGCGTTTAGCCGACCTTCTAGATTCATTTCTCGCACTTTCGCCCAAGTTTCTCCTTGGACAGGCAAGTTCGATTGCAAGCCAAACATAAAACCGGAACCTCGCACTTGTGTGATCGCGGTGATGTCGCGACCTTCGCACAGGTGCGCAAGATGCTTAGCTTGTGTCTCGCCAGACCCTTCTTGTGGTCCCGTACCGTAGCTGAATAAGACGCGCCCATTGGTCGTATCACTGATTTTTCTGAGTACGTCGAAGTCGGCACCAACGGCTTGCATTAGGCCATTTCGTGGCCCTACGGCCTCAGCAATTGCAACGAGCTCTTTCGGGTCAGCAAATGTTCCGGGAATCGAACGACCGTCAGGCAGTTTGTGTGGTGGATAGCGATTGGTCGAAAATCCGATTGCGCCTTTATCTAACGAATGTCCAACGACCTCCGCCATCTGCTTAAGTTCGTCGTCTGACGCCTGCTCTTCGACGGCGCGTTCGCCCATCACATAAAACCGTACAGCACAGTGACCGACCATTCCTGCAACGTTAACTGCTGGATTCAGCCGTTCGAGTGCATCTAGATAACCTCCGTAATCCTCCCAATCCCATGGTAGACCTGTAAGGATTGCGTGCTTTGGAATGTCTTCGACGGTTTCCATCATGCTAGCGAGCAGTTCTTGGTCGCTCGGCTTGCAAGGTGCGAACGTCACACCACAGTTACCCATCAGCGCAGTTGTAACGCCATGCCAACTCACGGGCGTCAACAACGGATCCCAACCGATCTGTGCATCGAGGTGTGTATGAAGATCGACGAATCCAGGACTAACGACATGGTCGGTTGCATCAATTTCTCGATCGCCCCTGCCGCCTACATGACCGACCGCAGAAATTAAGCCCTCGTCGATGGCGACATCGCCGTGAAATGATGCGGCACCCGTACCGTCGACGATTTCGCCGCCACGGATTACTATGTCGTGTGACATAAATGACTCCAAGAAGGAAAATATGAGGGCGAAATACTACTTGGACACCTATACACGTGTCAAGGTGTTCTAGCGCCCGTTGCTGACATGTTAGTCGGGCGCTTTCCTAGCGAAGAGCTGCTACGATCTCTTGTTCGATGCGTTCATACGCTTCTACGTCGCCGGTTTGAACGCCGCCGAACATGATCTCAGAAACACCTGCTCTTTCGAAAGCACCGATACGATCGATCACTTCGTTTTTAGGTCCCGCCATTGAACCAGGTCCAAGACGTCGCTGAAATCCTTCAATGTGCTCTCTGTTTTCGGTAATGAGCAATGGCATCAGAAGTGTTCGTTGAATCTCAGCTGGATCTCGTCCGACATCGGCACAGTGCTTTTCGAGGACGCTTACTTTATGTTGGTAAATCTCCATCGACATGCCTTGTCCCGCCCAGCCATCCATGTTCATGACGTCGCCAAACATGGCAAGCGTTCGTAACGTGCGCCGTTCGCCGGTTCCACCGACCATGATCGGCGTATGGGGCTTTTGAAAGCATCCAGGGCTCATCGGTGCATTGTCTAGTTGGTAGTACTTACCGTTGTAAGTCACAGGTTCGTCAGAAGTGAAGAGCATCCTAATGAGTTCACAAGCTTCTTGAAATCGGTCTTGGCGTTCTTTCATGGACTTGAACTCCCACCCGTACGCTTCGTGCTCTCGTTTGAACCAACCGGCTCCGAGTGCTAGTGTGAACCGGCCTTCTGACGCCTGGTCGAGTGTTGTCGCCATTTTGGCAAGTAATCCCGGACTGCGATACGGATTGCCAAGCACGAGATGACCCATACGGAGTTTCTCTGTCATACCGGCGGCGACAGCAATAAGCGTGTAGCCTTCAAACGCGGTACCTTGTTCTGCGTTGGGACGGCTTGGCGGAAGAAAGTGATCGGCGAACCAAATGCTGTCCCAGTCGCCGGTTTCCATGGCATTAATCGAAGCCTTGATCGAGTTCCAATCCGTTTGATAGCAATTTACCTGTACACCAAACTGCATTACATGTCCTTTCAGATGTTCGATGGATAGTTGTTCGGCATGATACAGACAAGCCATTTCATCAGTTGGATAGAGCGATCGACACCGGATTTTCTGATGACGGAATTGTTGCAAGATGGACGGTGGTATTCCGCGTCTGAGTCATTGGATATAAACACAACGTCTACGGTACCGCTGGTCAATGTACTTTTCACGCGTGTGCGTTTATCTGGTTGCGTCGTTCCAGTAAATTCCATAGGCAGGATTGGCTCGTGCTTCGAATTGAACAGTTAGTTAGAGAAACAAGCTTCAAGGCAGCTAAGTAGTTGTAAAGGTCACCGAGTAGTAGATAAGGATTCAAGAACCATTAATGCCTGAACAAGAAAGAGGATTACGAGACTTTATTCGCCGCTCGATCGAAGGGATGCGTGTCGATAGCGAACGCATGCGGAGCATCGAACCGGATAAAGTGCATTTCGCCGACATCGTCGGCATCTTTCTACGCGGATGGCCATACATTCGACCAATGGCGTGGCATGTATTGGGTTTCGTCGGTATTAGCGTTGTCGCAACCGCTTGGAACACCTTTTGGGGCATCACGATCCTGACGTTGATCTACCAAAACGTGATTCTGGATCAGCCTGTCGCCGCCGTATCAGCTTCGATACTTTTCTTAGATCATGATCTTTGGGTACACGTCGAAGCCTTAACAGCGGATCAACGCTTTCAACTCGTACCACTCATCGTGATGCTTGCGGTGATGTTTAGTACGTTGGGTGCCATGATTGACAACGGCGGTGACTACTACCGTGTTTGGGTGATGCAAAACATCAATCAAAACTTGCGTATGCACCTAATGTCGCAGCTGCACCACTTGTCCTTGAAATTCCACGCTGATTCCAAAACGGGTGATGGCATCTACAGGTTATTTCAGGATAGTGCAATGGTGACTCAGATCATCCAATCATTGGTCATTGATCCATTCTTGATGAGTGTACGTTTCTTCATCGGCATCTTCGTGGTGATGTTTTTCAGTCCGCTCTTGGCAATTGCAATTCTGTTCACATGGATTCCGCTGGTCGTACTCGCGAATTTCATGTCAGCGAAGCTCCGTCATCTGTTCCTAGAAGCACGAATGCGAAACTCGACCTTAACGTCGACGATTCAGGAATCGATTGAAGGTATTCGAACGATTAAAGTGAATGGGCTAGAGCGCGAAAGGCAGCTCATCTTTGAACGTGCCTCGGTTGATGCATTTGTTGCAGCCCATAACGCGCGCGTGCGATTGCTGCTTTACGGTTTCATCGCGTTCATGCTAGCGGCACTCCCGTTGACGTTTATTGAACTGTATGCAGCCGTTCTTGCGTTCGAGCAAGTGCCGACGTTCGCTAGCGACTTGCTTACTCTTTTTGGATTTGCTATCTGGAGTTTAGGCGCTCAGGATGCAGCACGTTCACGCGCCCGTGAAGGTGTATCGAATATACAACTGCTCTTTCTGCTGTGGGGTCGAGCACAGGACATGGCGATGGGTCTAAATCGCGTCTATCAGATACTCGACCTTGTACCAGAGATTCAGAACAGACCGGGTGCGATTCCTTTAGACGTAATCGAATCCGACATCCGTTTTGTCGACCTGCAGTTCGCTTATCCGGAACGAAGGGTCCTCGAGCACATTACGTTTGACGCGAAACTCGGTGAAGTGACTGCCATCATGGGACCGACCGGATCGGGCAAATCTACATTGATGTTGCTCTTACTCCGCTTGTTTGAATACCAAGACGGCTCAATCCAGATCAACGATCAGGACATTCGCGAATTTACGTTCGAGTCGGTACGCGAGAAAATCACGCTCGCGACTCAGGAAAACATTCTGTTCTCACTTAGTGTGCGGGAGAACATCGCATACGCACGTCAAGATGCAACTCTTGATGAAATTAAGGAAGCCGCGCGAATTGCGTGCGCGGACGAATTTATCGAGCAATTGCCCGACGGTTACGAGACGTTTCTCGGTGAGCGCGCGAGCAAGCTGTCCACGGGGCAACGTCAGCGGCTTGTGATTGCTCGAGCAATTCTCAAGGACACGCCGATTCTGATATTAGATGAGCCCACTGCTTCATTAGATGCCGAGACAGAACGACGCATCATGGCAAATCTGAAGGAGTGGGCACAAGCTCGCACGGTCTTCCTCGTGACGCACCGGCTTTCCACGATACGTCAAGCGGATCGAATCGCTTTTATACGAGACGGCGCTATCGCGGACTACGGCACACACAATGAACTGATCGCTAAGCCCGACGGTGAGTATCAGCGTTTTGTTGAAGCTGAACTTGCGACTTCTCAACAACTCGATGAAACGGCATGAGTGAGTCGATGATCAGCGGTAGGGTCGCCATCCAGACGGTGGGTCGTGCACTGAAGTACTCATTGCGATACGACTTCGAGTTGGCCGTCAAAGGAATGACGCAGGCGACGAGTATTTTCTGGATCTTGTTACTGCCCTTGACCGGTAAAGCGATCGTCGACTTTATCGTCGTGCGAGACATCAGCCCGCCTAGCGACGCGAATGTACCGTTCTTTTTCCTACCGATCATCGACTTTATGTTGACGCTCACGGTGTACGAAACGGCGTTTTTCCTCGGTGTGCTTTTCATCACCATGCTTGTTTTGGTCGGTGCCTATGGGACGGATGGTGCGCAGCGATCGAGTGCGGTTGCTTGGTTAGCTGAAGGTGAGGACATAGCGACGCGTTCGGAAAACGCAGCGAACAATATGCATTCTCTCGTTAGTGGTTTGTATGGCTTATTCGAGTCGCTCTGGCACATCCGTGTCGCCCAACGACTCAACCACACTTTGCGAAGCGACATTTTCCATCGCTTTAAATCCCACAGCATTACCGAGCTGTCAAACAGAGCCAACGGAGACGTCGTCTATCGTGCGATGTACGACACTCCCGGCGTTTCAAACATCATCTTCAATCTATGGGTCGGACCAGTCACTTCTTTCGTGAATCTCGTAACGACGATTCTTGTGATGTTCGTCATATTCCGTAACGAACCTGTAGTCGTCTGGGGTGCGATCGCAGTTGGACCGCTGAACTTTATGCTGATGCTCTACATCGCCAAGCTTTCCCGAAGGTACGGCACACTAGCCCGTGAAGCCGGCTCGAAAGCAACAGCGGTCATCGAGGAAGGATTAGCCAACATGATGGCGGTGCAAGGCATCGGTAGCACCGACATCTACGTAGAGAAATTTAGAGAAGCTAGTTGGTTTTCGTTCTCACGCTTTCGCCAGGTAGTCTTGGTAGGGATTAGTGGTAACTTCATTGGATTCGTCATCGGTGCGAACATGGTGTATATCGTGTTCTACTACCTCGCAGTACCTTTCATCAATCAGGAGTACTCACCGGGAGACTGGTTTGTGATATGGGGTTACTACGGTGCAATTTCCGCTTCCGCTGGTTGGTTAGGCAGATTGTGGCTGACTTTGCAGGAAGGCATCGCCGGAATGCATCGAGTATTCATGATTCTGGATAGTGAACTTGAAAACGTCGATCCGGTTAGTCAGCTCCACGCAAGTGACTCATCACTCGCATTGACACAGTCCATCCAGTTGGAGGATGTCTCCTACAGTTATCCAGGCGGTCGGGAGGTCCTTCGCGACATCAATTTGCACGCAAACATCGGTGAGATGATCGCTATTTCCGGGCCTACGGGTGCAGGTAAGACCACGCTTGCATACCTAATTCCAGCTCTGATCTCACCTACGAAAGGTCGTTTGCTTGTTGATGGTATCGAACCAAACGAAGGCGATTTGATCAGACTTCGAGAGCAAGTCTCGTTCGTATTTCAGGAAACATCAGTCTTTAATGACACAATCGCAAACAACATTCGCATGGGTCGACGCGATGCTGCAATTAGCGATGTTCAGGAAGCTGCACGAGTAGCTGGCGCGCACGAGTTTATCGAAGTTTTGCCTGAGGGATACGAAACGAACCTCGGTAAAGCTGGCGCAAAGCTGTCCGTCGGACAGAAACAACGCATTGCAATTGCTAGAGCCCTAGTATCGAATAAACCGGTTTTGATTCTCGATGAGCCCACGGCGGCGCTGGATCCTCGTACCGAGAACGAACTCGTTCGTAGCCTGAGTATGGCGAGACAGGGTAGGATCGTCATCGTAATTGCCCATCGTCTCTCGACGATTCGCGCCGCAGATCGAATCTACGTGATGGACGACGGTGCGATCGTCGAATCTGGTGACCACCAATCCCTCATCGATCAAGACGGCATCTACGCCCGATTTGTTTCGCTTCAGACTGCTTGAGGACCAAATGGATAACTTTCAAAATACCGTAGAACCACCCCGCCAACCCTATGCAATGAAGTTGGTAGGAACCGGGGTTATCGTGTCGTGCCTGCTCTTGTGCGTGCTGTTTGCCTGGGGTATCTACCTAGATTTACAGAAGCAGGATTGTCCACAAACCGTTGCGATGGTAGTCGATGATTCGTCTACCGATGAAATCAACAGGACAACGAACGCCAGATGAATCTATCACACCCCGCGGTCGCAGGCGCGATTAGTTGCGTGATGGTCGCGATAGCGATGGTTTTCAGTGATGTGATTCTAGGAATGGGCGTACTAGTACCCATATTGGACAACTTTGTTGAAGCGCGTCGCGCGACGGGTGAGAGTGTGGGATTTGTTGAAGCCGTGACTGTGTTTGTTCTCGTGATGGGCTATATGCTGGTAATTACCTTTCTGGTCGGTATAGCGGCACTATCAGGTTGGGTAGTAAGCAAACTGTCGGGAAGTGGCGGATTCTCGTTGCAAGGTCTGATGAACCTATTCCGCGTTGAAGAACCTGAATAAATCTTAAAAATCAAATAGTTAAGTAACTTTTCTCCTATCGCCCGTCCGAATCCACCTTGTTTGAAGATCTAACACGCCCGCTTACGTACGGTCAGGTGATCGATTCTGCCTCAGGGCGACCAACGACACCAGATATAGCGTTTTTCTTTTCGCGGGATGAGGGTAACGTGGGTTTCCCGCGTGCCGCAAAATTGAAAGGATCTGTGTCAAGGTCTTCTAGTTCGATTTCACCGTTCAACACGGCGGCTTTCCATGCTTCCTGCTCATCATGTCGCGCCTGAAACTCTGGCATGACTTCCTTGGCGAACAATTCCAAACTTGAGCAGATGTCCTCGTGAGTGTTCTTACCGGCCTGATTGAGCAAGATGACTTGGTCAACATTGGATTGTTCTAATTCAAGAAGCCTGGTTCGTATCGTGTCGGGTGATCCGATTAGTTCGCTACCGGACCGCTTTTGGCCAGCGGGGGTTTGCTTCCACTCCTGATAACGTTCCCAGAAATTCACGGAACCAGGTGCGAATGGTCCTTCCTTGTTGTAGAGCTGCAATGCAAACTGGAAGAACGTCCAACCTTCCGCCTTTTCCCACGCCTCGTCATCAGTTTCAGCACACATGAATCCACTGACAACCGCGATGTTGGGATTGGTCTCATACTCCTCAAGCTTCTCTAAATCGCGAACGAATGTGTTGTAGTACGCATTGACCCATGCCCGTGCTGCGTCCAGACTGACAAATTTAAAGCAAAGCGATCCCATACCACGATGTGCTGCGTACTTGATGGTGTCTAGCTGTGAGCACGCTACCCATAACGGGGGATGAGGTTTTTGTAGCGGTTTCGGCACGACAGCGCGCAAAGGAAACTTGAAGAATTCACCGTCGTATTCCCAACCATGGTTCCAAAACATCGGTAGCGTGCATCGAACTGCATCTTCCCAGACGTCCCGCTTATCTCTAAAACGCAAGTTGAATGGATGCAACTCCGTGACAGAAGCGCCTTCACCGAGCCCGAGTTCGACACGACCATCTGACACCAAATCTAGCGTTGCGATTTTCTCGGCAACTCGAGCAGGATGGTTTGTGGTCATCTGAACGATGCCATGGCCTAATCGAATGCTCTTCGTACGCTGACTTGCCGCTGCGAGAAACACTTCAGGGGCAGAAGAATGGGAATATTCCTCTAGAAAATGGTGTTCGACTTCCCACGCGTAATCGAACCCGAGCTGGTCCGCAAGCTCAATTTGTGCTAGTGAATTCTTGAGTAGGCGATGTTCACTATCTTGCTGCCAATCGCGGGGAAGCTGATGTTCGTAAAAGATTCCGAATTTCATGGGTCGCCCGATAGTTTTGCGCAAGTATAGAGGGCGTCAATGTCAGGTCTTTACTTCGCTAGATAAATAGCGTTGCATCACTAATACGTTGTTAGAGATTTTTATCACCGTGTTAGCATTCGATATCTCTATGACCTGAAGTAAAACGCGTGGCTCACGACCTACTGATTCAAAACGGACTCGTAGTAGACGGTTCCGGTTCGCCGGGCATACAAGCTGACATCGCTGTCAAGAATGGTCAGATCACCGCAATCGGCAAATTAAGGGAGAAGGCGAATCGAACGATCGACGCCGAAGGTCATGTCGTTTCACCAGGCTTTATCGACGGTCATACCCACATGGACGCGCAGGTCTTTTGGGATCAGCTCGGGTCGTGCTCCTGTTATCACGGCGTCACGAGTGTCGTAATGGGAAATTGCGGTTTCACGTTAGCGCCATGTCGTGAAAGCGAAGCTGATCTTGTATTCCGGAATCTAGAACGCGCTGAAGACATATCTCGCGAGGCGATGCTTGAGGGTATTGAGTGGCGTTGGGAAACCTATCCAGAATACATGGATGCCGTGGCAGCTACCCCAAAGGGTATCAACTATGCCGGATACGTTGGACACAGTGCCCTCCGGACATACGTGATGGGTCAACGAGCATTTGAGGAGAGTGCGACAGAAGACGAGCTCAAGACGATGGCATCAATCGTTCAAGAGGCTGTGAAGGCGGGTGCGATCGGCTTCTCAACTTCGCGCACGCGCAACCATGAGACTGCGGATCGAAAGCCCGTGGCAAGTCGAATTGCGGACTGGTCTGAAGTCAAATACATAGTGACGAAGATGCGTGAGACTGGTGCCGGTATATTCGAGATTGCATCTGAGGATACGGGTCGACACCCGGACCGGCTACAGGACTACCAAAATCGCCTAAGAGAACTATCGGTAGATTACGGCGTACCCGTGACATTCGGCATGTTCAGTTCGCGACGAGCACCCGATTTTTGGCGAGGGTATCTCGATTTCGTTCAGGACGTTAATGCTGCTGGTGGCGAAATGTTCACGCAAGTGCACTCACGTGCTCTGAATGTGATATTGAGTTTTGAAACGCGTACACCGTTTGACAGTTGGGAACATTGGCGCGATATCCGACGCCTACCGAAGGATGAACAGATTGCGAAGTTACGTAATCCTGAAATAAAAACTAAACTCGTTGAAATCGCTTCTCACCCGAGTGAACGACATCGAGCGATTGGCGCAGAAGTGCGTCCGCCCGATTGGCATTGGACATTCTTACTAGACGAACCGTCGGGCGGTACAAAGCGAATGGACGAGCTGGCGGCAGAGAAGGGGGTTTCGCCTGTCGAATTGATGATCGATCTGGCTGTTGAAAGCGATTTCAAAGCCATGTTCCGACAGCCTATCGCGAACGAGATCGAATCTGAAGTGATAGATCTCATTAAGACGCCGAACACTGTTTGCACGTTTTCAGACTCAGGAGCGCACGTATCCCAAATCATGGACAGCTCGCTTCAAACCCACCTATTCAAGCACTGGGTTCGCGAGGAAAACGCGCTGACGCTTGAAGCTGCAGTTCGTCTTGTGACGAGCGTACCTGCGATGCGCTGGGGTTTGAAGAACCGCGGTTTGCTGAGGGTCGGCAATGCGGCGGATATCGCTATTTTCGATGCCGATACGATTGGTCCTGATATGCCAGAAGTCGTACATGATTTACCCTCTGGTGCACGTCGTCTGAAGCAGGTAGCGCACGGGATAAAGAACACGATCGTAAACGGTGAAGTCTTTCTCGAGCGAAATGTTCACACGGGTAGTCAGAGTGGCGAGTTTCTCAGAGGACCTTTAGCTCATTAATTGAATCTCACTGTTGCGGATTTGATTCTGCCCATTGACGCTTCACGTCGACACCAACAGTTAGTTCACTCCGCCCACCACCAAAAGTAACTCCTCGTGAAGGCGCGACATCACGATAGTCGCGACCAATTGCGACTGTAATTAGATTTTCGTCGTCAACCTTTGCGTTGGTTGGATCGAATGGCATCCATCCAAGTTGAGGGAGCCAACATTCGACCCACGCGTGGGTGGCATTCGCCGCACGTAAGGTTTGTTCTTCTCTGTCGTACAGATATCCAGACACATAACGCGCTGGAATTCCCCAGGATCGAGCGACTGCAATCATTAGATGAGCATAGTCCTGACACACGCCGGCCCGGATTTCAAGGAAATGGTCGATGGTCGAATCGACGTGGGTTGAACCAGGTTGGTATTCAAACGTCTTAAACATTTGCTGTGTCAGATTTTGTAGTCGCGTGTACGGATCGTCTTCATCAGCCGTGGGAACGGTTGAGAGCCATTCATACAGTGGATCTGAAACTGTTGTCAACTCAGTAGAGCGCAGGTATTCCCACATGTCCCAATCATTTTTTAGCGCATCGAGTTCCGTCCACGATCCAATGGGGAGAGAAAACGTTTCACTGGGTGGGTCCCGTAACGCGCGTTCAATGACCGCTGAGACCGTGATATCGAGTTGGTCGTGGGGATGATCGATGTCGAAGAAATGGTGTCTATTGCCAAATGCGTCATATTCCACACTGAAGGAAGTTACGGGTTTTGTGTAAATGAGGAAGCTACTTACCGTCTGACCTCGATGATTGCGCGGTTGCATACAAAGCGACATCACACACGAACTGATGTTCTCCTCATACTGGTATGACGTCGTGTGCTTGATGTCGTATCGCATAAACTGTGGCATCAGAACTGCCTCGATGCATTTTCGTTCCGGTAGTTGAACCATGCTTCAGCGATTTGGTCATGTAATCTTTCTGCCAAGTTGCCGATCAGAACGAGCATGCGCGTTCGATCTTCCGTGTCAGGCCATTCGTGAGCAACCAGCGACTTAAGTCGACCTGAAAACCTTAATGCTGAGTCACCGGACTTAGCATCCGGAGCAATATCCAAGTCTCGGATTCTTTCATCGGTACGCGTAATCGCATACATAAGCGAATTAGGAAGGTCAGCATTTGAAACGAGCATGTCCAACGCGTCGTCAGCACTAATGTCAACGCCGTGATTTTGCTGATATGCCCCGCTGGCGCGATAAGCGTTGAGAATACTCGTCCATTCGAAGTCTCTCGAACCATCTGTTGGAATGGGGATGCTGTCCTGCGATTGAATTGCAAGTAAATTCACTCGCAATTGCAGGTGTTCGATGGTCTTACCTAGTTGAAGGAAATCCCACCCTTCGTCGCGATACATTGAAACGGATGCCATGCCAAAGAATGTATTGACGTCCCGGACTAGATCGACGTAGAACTGTTCAGGCTCATCCTGCCATATGTCCGCTAAAGTGGCGTCTCTTACACGGAGATAGCTAAGGTTCAATGAACCCCACATGTCTTCAGAAATGCAATGCCGAACTTGGCGCGCGTTCTCTCGACTTTGTGCGAAGCAGCTCCAAATCGAGTATTCGTTGTTGGGTTCGAACGTCAAATCATCCATGAGCGTGTAAGCATCGGCGAGTGACTCATCGTCCGTGAACGAAAACTCCTCCTTTTTGCTACTTGAAGGTGGCGTTTCGTGAAGGTGTTTGTAGATCCGATGCCATCCGAACGTCAACTCGCGTACCGGTCGGTCAATAAGTGCGCCGATTTGAACGCCTAGTAATTGGCATAGGTGCTCCGTCCTCTCGAGATAGCGACCCATCCAATATAAGCATTCAGCGCTTCGTGCTAGCACTGCTCAATCTCGTACAACCCACACATCTTTTCCGCCACCGCCTTGACTAGAGTTAACCACGTAACTGCCTTCGGGTAACGCGACACGACAGAATGCCCCACTCACGATTCTTGTTTCCGCGCCTTGCAGAATGAACGGTCGTAGGTCAACGCAACGCGGTCTGAGAGCACCATCGATCCAACACGGTGATCGCGACAGCTCTAATAACGGCTGCGCGATGAAATTCTCCGGATCATCGCGAATGCCTTGTGCGTAATCATCTCGCTCCTTTTCTGTCGCCTGAGGTCCAATCAACATCCCGTATCCGCCGGACCCGCCAACCGTCTTAACTACGAGCTTTGATAGGTTATCGAGCGTGTATTCAAGGTCTTCTGGTCGTCGACACAAGAATGTATCGACGTTCTGCAGTATAGGTTCTTCGCTAAGGTAGTAGCGGATCATGTCCGGTACATATACGTAGACACTCTTATCGTCCGCCACACCCGTACCAGGTGCGTTTACTAATGAGACGTTCCCGAGTTTAAACGCATGCATGAGACCAGGTACGCCCAAAACGGAATCTCCGCGAAACGCAAGAGGGTCAATGAAATCGTCATCGAGTCGACGATAGATTACGTCCACCTTTCGAAGCCCGGCGGTCGTCCGCATATACACAAAACCATCATTTACAACGAGGTCTTGCCCTTCGACTAGAGCCGCGCCAATTTCGTGAGCGAGGAACACATGCTCGTAAAACGCCGCATTGAAAATGCCGGGAGTAAGTAATGCGATTGACGGTTCGCTTGTTTGCGTCCAGCTTAGCTCCCGTAGTGTTTCAAACAGGTACCGACCATATTGCTCGACTTCCATCACGTTGTTCTGGCGAAAGATCCGTGGCATGTTGGACTTCACGGCACGCCTATTTGCGATCATGTACGAAACACCGGATGGTACGCGTAGGTTATCTTCGAGAACGCGATAGCCGTCATTCGTCCTAACGATGTCACTGCCACAGATTCCCA
>JAPOVY010000087.1 GCA_026707905.1 Gammaproteobacteria bacterium
CTTCCTCATTGTGCGAAGCGCGATGGTATACACATACGCCGCGGACCATGGGTTTAATTGCGACCATCGCGCTTCGCACAATGAGGAAGCTGCGGCGCTCGCAAAAGAACGAACCTTAGGATTCTTAGCTGAGCACGTTGGCTAAACCATTCGGCAGAGTCTGCTAATCGCATTAGCATATAAATGACGTGGTGGAACTATCCGCATTGCGCTTGAAATTCGCACTTCGAAAGGAATTGTCGATTGTGATGAGTCCTGAGCGAATCTACGGTACACGGTGGATGCGTGAAACTGTTTCGACAACGAAACCGAGTAGAAACGGTTGCGAGCCGTTGCTCAAGGGTTAAGGTAACGACTCGAAAAGGTCGTAGGATGAATGAAAGAAGGGGGTACTCGAGTTCACATGAGTCTTTTTCTTAGGAAATCAGGTAGACTGCTTTGCGCTGGTCTGCTGATCAGCGTCGCGGGCGTACTGGCGGTGCCGATCACAGCTGAAACCACGCTGGACGATGTCTACGCCGTAGCAGAAGCGATCAACGAGGATGCGCGTGCATCTCAGGCAAAGATCAACGACGTTGCGGAAGAAACCAACGATCTGCTTAACCAGTACAAGGCGGTTTTAAAGGTCAACGATGGGTTGCGAGTTTACAACCGTCAGCTCGAACGCCAGATCGCAAATCAAGAACGACAGATTGCGACGCTAAACAAGTCGATCGACGACGTCACAATAATCCAACGCCAAATCGTGCCGCTAATGTGGCGGATGATCGATGGCTTGGATCAGTTCATTCAGCTCGACCTCCCATTTCTGCTGGAGGAGCGACGAGACCGGGTCGATAAGCTCAAGGATCTAATGGAGCGAGCAGATGTGGCCGTCTCCGAACAATTCAGTCAAGTGCTGCGAGCGTACCAAATCGAAAATGAATACGGCCGTACATTAACCCCCTATACGGGCGAAATCGAAGTCGAAGGTCAGACTCGCATCGTCGATATCCTCCAAGTCGGGCGTGTCGCACTTCTCTATCAAACGACTGACGCTTCCGAAACGGGTTTCTGGAACAAGGAAACACGGCGATGGGAAGTACTTGACGATTCCTTCACAACGCCGACCCGCAATGGCTTAAAGATGGCGAGAAAACAGCTTACGAGTGGCTTGTTCGTCGTCCCTGTCCACGCACCGGAGGGCTCGTAGATGAAACCTAATTGGTTAAAAATCAGCGTAGCGAGTCTCCTATGCGTACTCAGTTCCTATCTCTTCGCGCAAGAGGAGAGCATCCTCGAGGAAGCTGGACTTGAGGTCGTAAAAGCGAACACGCTCGATGAGCTATTGCAGAATATTCAAGATCGGCGGATTGTCGAAAACCGTGAGCATGCGCAGAGAGAAGCGGAGTTTCTCGCGAGTCAGGCAAATCAGCAACGTCTCTTAAACGAAGCGAACGCTGAACAAGCACGTCTTGAGCGACGAAGTAATCAACTTGACACACAGTACGAATCGAATGAGGTCCGCATAGGAGACTTGCAGGAGCTTCTCGATGACCGACTAGGTTCGCTGAGGGAACTATTCGGGGTTCTTCAGCAAGTCGCAGGTGATGCACGCGGTAACTTCGAAGGTTCCATCATCAGCCTGGAAATTCAGGGTCGCGAACAGTTCCTGGGTGATTTCGCAGCACGTATGGGAACGGCTAGCGAGCTTGCTTCTATTTACGAGATGGAAGAGATTTGGTCAATGCTCCAACAGCAAATGATCGAATCGTCGAAGGTGTCAAAGTTCTCAACTTCGGTCAACATGCTGTCCGGCGCTCAAGTAGCAACAGACATCATTCGAATTGGCGAATTCAACATGGTGGGACCCGACGGCTACGTGAATTTTGACGTGGATCTAAAGGCTCTGACCGAGCTTTCACGGCAACCGTCGGCCGAGTTTACAGGCTCGGCGAGACGGCTCTATGACGCGGATCCAGGCGAATTGGTAGGGTTTGCATTGGACCCGACGCGTGGTTCGCTGCTCAGCCTTGAGATTCAACGAGCGACGCTCGGAGAGATGGTTGGTACGCCCTTTGGCGGTTTTGCGACAGGTAAGTGTTATTGGCTGTTCTGTGATGGCCAAGGCGGATATGTCGGATCGGTGATCATCACGGTCGGTCTCATCGGTGTTATTCTGGCGTTAGAGCGTTTGATTGCATTGTTTTTCACGGCGCGAAAAGTAAACGCGCAAAGGCAGAATCCAGGTGAACCAGATTCTGGTAACCCACTAGGTCGGGTCATTGGCGTGTATCACAATAACCGTGAGGTCGATGTCGAAACGCTACAACTAAAAATGGGTGAGGCGGTGTTACAAGAAACACCGAAGATATCGAGAAATATCGCGATTGTGCAGGTAATCTCGGTTGTCGCCCCACTAATGGGTCTATTAGGTACCGTGATTGGGATGATTCAAACGTTCCAAGCCATTACCTTGTACGGCACGGGCGATCCCAAGATTATGGCGAGTGGTATTTCAACCGCGTTGATGACCACTGTGCTGGGTCTTTGCGTAGCGATTCCAACGGTGTTGCTGCATGCGCTCGCGCATCAGCGAAGTCGTTCATTAATCCACGTGCTGGATGAGCAATCAGAAGGTATCATCGCGCAGCACGCGGAAGATACAGGTCAAAAAATAGGGTAATAAACAATGGATATCTACATATCTATTGTTCGGTTTTTCGAGATGGGCGGTGACGTAATTTATCTCATCGCCCTCACGATGTTTCTGATGTGGATGCTTATGTTTGAAAGAGCATGGTACTTCCTTCGAGAACATCGCGGTGTAATTCGCGACGCAGTTGAAGCGTGGGAATCACGCGACGAGCGAAGATCTTGGAGTGCTCGAGCGGTACGTGAACGATTGATTTCGGAAACAACTGCACAAATACGCGGTTCGATGCCCATTATTTTGACGTGCATTACCTTGTGTCCCTTACTAGGATTACTAGGTACCGTGACTGGGATGATTCAGGTATTTGACGCGATGGCCACACAAGGCGGCAACGCGCGATCAATGGCGGCCGGTGTATCTGCTGCGACCATTCCTACGATGTCTGGCATGATAGCGTCTTTGTCAGGCATCATGGGGTCGACGTTCTTGCGACGACGGATCGACACCGAAAGCGAACTGCTTGAAGACCACTTGACCTTGGATCACTGATGGCTATTGGCAAGCGTCGTGCGAGCGACGATGATTCTGACATCAATTTGACACCGATGCTTGATGTGGTGTTCATCATGTTGATCTTCTTCATTGTGACTGCTACGTTCATCAAACAGGCAGGTATCGACGTCACTCGACCAGACGCGGATACCGATCAACCGAAACCACTGGTAAGCGTGTTAATCGCTATCGGTCCAAGTGGTGACATTTGGATCGATAAAAATCGAGTTGATGAGAACACGATTCGAGCACACATCGAACGTTTGATCGCCGAGAATCCCAAAGGTGGGATTGTCATTCAAGCTGACAAATTGGCGTCGTATAAGAAACTGAAAGCTACGCTAGATGCCGCACGAGGCGCTGGCGTACAAGAGGTGGCGATCGCGACCACGGATTGAGGGAGGGCAATTCCATGCCTTACACGTTGACCTTACGATATGCGATCGGTCTAGTCGGTGGCATATTCGTCACTATCGCGCTACTGTATCTCATGCAGGCGCTTATTTCCTCGGACGAAAATCCACTAAACGAAGCACCGTCGATCACGCTCCTTGAGTTCCACCGTGTCCTAGAGGACGAGGTGGTCGAAGTCAAGGATCTCAAGCCGCAGCCGCCGCCGCCACCCGACGAGGCGCCGCCGGATATGCCGACACCAGATTTCGACGCCACGACCAACATGGGGGTTGATATCGGATCGATCAATCCAGAAGTTGACATTGACATGACCGGTGGAGGATTCTCATCGGATGGCGAATACCTACCGATTGTTAAAGTGCTACCAATCTATCCAAGACGTGCACTATCTCGTGGCATCGAAGGGTATGTGATTGTTGAGTTCTGCGTAACCGCTCAAGGGACGGTACGCGACCCTGTCGTCGTCGAAGCGGATCCATCATCCATTTTCGATCGCGCCGCGATTAACGCAGCGTTGAAGTTCAAATACAAGCCGAAAGTGGTCAATGAAGAGGCGGTCGAAGTTTGTGGCGTGCCCAATAGGATCACATTTGAAATGGAGGATGGCTGAGCAAGACGATTGGGTCTGTGAAGCTGTTGAGACATATGGGAAGGTTAGGAGAAGCGTCCATGTCGATACTGTCTAAGTTCGGTTCGCTAACGGTAGCTGTAGGTGTCGGCTGGTTTGCACTTGTTGCGACTGTAGAACCCACCCTCAGCGGAGTGTCGATTTCGATCACAGGTGACGTTTACGCTCAGAACTGTATTCGCGATCCCGAGGAAGACGAAAAGCGGCGCATCGAGGTGATGAAGCTAACGACAGCGGATAAGCTCGGCGACATCCAGGAAATCATTGATACCGAAAACAATCCGCAAGCCGGAATCGAGGAGTTAGACCGCATGATCGCACGCGGGACGCGGCGGTACAACGGTAACGAACTTGCCAACATTTACAAGATGCTGGCTTATGCCTATTTCCTTTTAGATGACATGCCGAACACGATTATTTACAACGAGAAGATTTTGGAGCATTGCGACGACATACGCATCGGCATGCTGTCGACTACGATGTTCACGCTCTCACAGTTGTATTACGCGGAAGAGCGCTTCAGCGAAGCGTTAGCGACGATCGAAGACTGGCTATTAATAGCGGGTGATCCAGGACCAAACCCTTACTACTTCGTCGCAACCATTTACTATCAGCAAGGCGACTATGATCGAGCGATCGAGTATGTCGAACTTGCGATCGACATGGCGACCGAACGAGGTCTGCTGCCCATCAAGAAGTCGTGGTATGGCATGCTGCGCTTCCTCTATTTTGAGAAAGAAAACTTCCCGAAAGTGATCGAAATTCTGGAGATCATGGTTAAGGAATATCCAGAAAGGAGCTCTTGGATTCAACTTGCCGGGATGTATGGTGAGCAGGGATTTGAGAAGAAGCAGCTATATGCGATGGAATCAGCGAATGTGCTCGGATTCTTCGATCGTGAATCGGATTACCTGCAATATCAAGGCGTGCTGATGAATGCGGACGTAGCGATTCGTAGTGCATGGTATTTGCAGGAAGGTTTTGACAAGGAGATCGTCGAAGATAGCTATCGGACTTTGAATGCGCTGGGTCAGTCTTACCAAGCATCGCTTGAAGACGATGAAGCGATTGAACAGTTTGAAAAAGCAACTGAATTCGCACCCGATGGGCGAATATTCAAACGACTGGCACAGTTGTATCTTGGCAAAGAGCGATTCGAGAAGTGTACCGAGCGTGCCGAAGAAGCGATTGAGCGAGGAGGTATCGACCGCATTTGGGACCTGAAAATCCTAGAAGGCATGTGCGAGTACAACCGAGAGCGCTTGACTCGAGCTTTGGAGATTTTCCAGGACGCACGCAGGGAGGCGAGAGACGCTCGTGCTGCCTCTGCAGAGAGATCCGCTCGTGATTGGATTCGCTACATTGAAAACGAACGTAATCGTCTACGCCAGCTTGCGGCCGCGGACGCTACATAGTATCTAAGGTAACGCGAGTCGAGTTTTCTTCGACTCGCGTTCAGGATGGTTGCCTGTGATTGGCACCACCAACATTTAGGTCATGTTCCGCGTGACAGATCCTTTAAGTCCAACCGACTTAACTTCAGCACGAGCTCAAATTCATGTTTACAGGAATTGCACACGGAAAGTACCGAGGCGACGTATGTAAGCAAGAGGACGGATCCCTCAAACTATCGATAAACCTCGGTTCGTACGGAAGAGATTTAGAGCTCGGTGCTTCAGTTGCTATTAACGGCGTTTGTTTAACGGTTGTTTCGATCTCGGATAGTGTCTCCAGTTTCGATATTGTTAGTGAGACGGCTCGAATCAGTAATTTAGGTGAATTAGTTAATGGTTCGTATGTGAACGTGGAACGTTCATTCCGGGTGGGCGACGAAATCGGCGGTCATATCTTGTCTGGCCACGTCGCGGATGTAGTGGTGGTTGAAAGCAACGAGCGAAGTGGGACAGAAGCACGGTTGAAGTTTGTTGTACCGGAAGCTTGGCGGCAATACGTGATGCCAAAAGGTTTCATCGCGCTCAATGGGTGTAGTCTCACAGTCGCGGAATTTGATCGTGATACTGGTGTAGGCTCGATCAATCTCATACCGGAGACCTTGCAACGAACGACATTCGGAACCGCCAAGAAAGGCGATCTACTGAACTTAGAGGTGGACTCGCAAACTCAAGCCGTGGTAGATACTGTTCGTGCCGTAATGTCAGATAAGGACTGGGTTCAGTCGATTAAATGATGGTCGCCCACAGCTTCCACGATAAGGTTGAACTTGCGTGGCAGAGATCAAGGTCGCTACTTTGCGTTGGGCTTGATCCCCGGCTTGAACAACTCCCCGTACCGTATGAAAAGGATCGAGATAGCGTTCTCGAATTCTGCAAAACGATTGTTGATGCGACGAGCGAGTATGCGTGTGCGTTCAAACCCAATCACGCGTTCTATGCAGCGCTCGGCTTGGAAAACGAACTCGCAGATCTTATTGAATACATCCACAATCGCTATCCCGATACGCCCGTGGTTCTCGACGCAAAACGCGGCGACATTGATTCAACAGCAGAGCAATACGCGGTCGAAGCATTTGAACGATACAACGTAGATGCTGTTACCGTCAATCCATTCCTCGGTTGGGATACGGTGGAACCTTTTCTCGCGTGGAAGGAACGCGGTGTATTCGTACTATGTAGGACGAGCAATAGAGGTAGTGCTTGGCTCCAAACGCAACCTGACATTGATCCTGTATATGAGCAAATCGCAGAACGTGTGGATGCTCTGAATAATCCGAATGTCGGCTTGGTAGTCGGTGCGACCAATTTAGAGGAGCTTCGGGAAATTCGTGATTACGCGCCGGATACGCTGCTGTTGATTCCAGGTGTCGGCATTCAAGGCGCGAAAGCAGCAGACGTTCTCGAAACGGGTTGTGCTGATGATGGGCGCGAAGTGCTGATCAACGTATCAAGAGGGATCATGCACCAGGACGAATCGATCGATTACCTCGATTCTGTGTCCACAAAGGCACGCGAATATGCCGCTCAAATGTCGATCGACGGATAATCGTCTGCGTTGTCATCTTTGATTTTGACGAGCAGAAACCAGTAAAGCCATGACACCGCCTTCGGTCGTGCTTACGATCGGTGGGTTCGACGGGTCCGGAGGAGCAGGTACCTTAGCGGACGCACGAGCGATTCAGCTTAATGGTGGATACTCGTGCGCCATCGTCACAGCGATTACCGCTCAGAATACGACAAGCGTAGACCACATCGAGCCTGTATCGCCTGCGTTGATTCGTCGTCAACTGCAATGTGTCGTTGAAGATTTCCAAATCGATGCGATCAAAATTGGGATGTTACCAACTGTTGAATGCGTCGATACACTAACGCGGTATCTTGGCGCAGGAGGATTTCGTTGTCCTGTCGTGGTTGATCCTGTAATGTGCGCCACAAGCGGCGGTCAATTGATAAACGATGACGTACTTGGAGCTTTGATAGATAGGCTAGTACCTCTGACCACACTGATTACGCCAAACGTAGCTGAGGCAGGCGAGTTGACGAATAGGTTGATCAAAACCATCGAGCAAGCCGTCGAGGCGGGACGTCAACTCGTTCGCATGGGCTGTAAACACGTGCTCGTGAAAGGTGGTCACTTGGACGTCGACCGAGGCACCGATGTATGGTGTCACGAAGACGGATTCGAGACATTCGAACCCACCGAAGTTCAGGACGGCACGGTTCGCGGAACAGGCTGCATGCTCTCGTCAGCGATTGCATGCTATTTAGCTCAAGGCAGGCCGATGCGTGAAGCGATTCTTTCGTCGAAGGCGTTCGTGAATCGCGCGATTGCTAATCGACATTCCTTAGGGAAAGGCACGGCTTTAACGGCTGTCGGTATTCAGGTCCCGCGAGCTTGAGACCATCGATCCCTCGACTGCACGTCATTACAGATGAAACACTGCAATCCCAATATTCTCACGTAGAGCTTGCGCGAATCTGTGTCGATGCTGGTGCGGATGGCATCCAATACAGAGAGAAACGAGAAAAGTCTTACATCGAGCACGTTCAATCTGTCACGGTAATGCTCCAAATCTGCGACGAAGCAAATGCACAGCTAATCGTTAACGACTTTGTAAACGTTGCGAAACAAGCTAATGTATCAGCGGTTCACTTAGGTCGTACTGACGTATCGATTCCTACTGCACGAGCGATGCTACCCGACGATACGATGATCGGCGGTACCGCGAATTCGCTGGATGAAGCACTACTGGTTTCTGAGCTCGATGTTGACTACCTAGGTGTTGGACCTGTGTTCGGGACCTCGTCGAAATCCTCTCCAGCACCTACTCTTGGTATCTCAACATTGCGCGAGATTTGCGATCGGGTGAATAAACCGGTGATCGCTATCGGCAATATCCAACTGCACAGCGTCGGTGCGGTCCTCGATTCGGGCGCCCACGGTGTTGCCGTCCTTTCCGCCATATGTTGTGCACAAGACGTTGCTAAGGCTACGAGCGACTTTTGCGATATTCTTGCTTAGTGAAATCTACAGGAGTTCTTCCCCCAGAAGTCATCGCTATCGTTGACCTGAGTTATGCGCGTGGCTTCGAACATTGGCTGCACACGATTCGTCGATTGAGCGACCTACCACGCGATCCAGCATTGTGCGTCCAAATTCGTGCGAAAACCCTGTCTCCAGATGAGGTCGAGAAATCAGCGAAACTTGCCCGTGAAGCATTCCAAAATGACTCGGTAATACTGAGTTGGAACGGTGATCCTGCTATGGCTACGACTTGTGGATACGATGCATGTCATCAGTCACAAGCGAATATCAGTAAGTTACCGCGGGAATCTGCGCATCTGATACACAGTGCATCCGTTCACGATGAAGCCTCATTAAAGGAAGCAGAAACATGCGGCGTCGACTTCGCGGTTTTCGGCCCAGTATTTGAGCCTCATTGGAAAAAGGTGCACGTGCAGGGTATAGATGAACTAAAACGATTTACGTCGTTGGCGAGGATACCCGTTTTGGCTATTGGTGGCATCAATTTAGACACCGTAGCAACGGTCTCGCAGACCAACGCTTGTGGGGTTGCATGCCTTTCCGGGGTGATGGACGCGCAAAATCCTATTGAGGCGGTTGTTTCTCTCAAAAAGCGATGGCGTCAGTTTCAATGTACATAACGCAACCGACAGCCGTTTCTCACTAACGAAGAAGTGCGAAATAAGTTTCGTTGAAGACATCCATTGGTAATCGATGTCCAAAAGTGATCTATCGTTACGGCTTTCACCGATCTCGAGCTTACAGTGTGTTGCACGCGTTTAGGACACGAGCCATCTAGTCTGAGACCTGATGGCAGAGACCGCTCCGCCTCATATAATCATCGAGTCGGGGTACCTCCTTCGGTTGAGACGCGATCGCGAACCCGTAGAACCTGATCCGGCTAATACCGGCGTAGGGAAACAAACCCCGATATCGACATCACCGATAGTCGGGGTTTTTTATGTCCGAACAACTCGACCTCAGCGCTTCTGCAGGTATCGATTCAACTCTTCTCGAACCTCTCACGGGCTCGCGCAAGATTCACGTTGAAGGAGACCATGGGATCCGCGTTGGTATGCGTGAGATTTCGCTTGCGCCAACACCTAGTCACGACGAGGAAAACAAGAGTAAACTCGAAGTCAATCCCTCGTTGAAGGTCTATGACACGTCAGGTCCTTATACCGATCCAGCGATCGACGTGGATGTACGACAAGGCATTCCTCGTACGCGTGAGGCGTGGATTGAAGCACGCGACGATACTGAGCTTCTCGATTCATTTACGTCTTCGTTCACGCGGGTCCGTAATAGTGATATCAGACTAGACTCATTGCGTTTTTCACATGTTCGCACGCCGCGTTGTGCGAAGCCCGGTCGTAACGTAACGCAACTTCACTATGCGCGTCAAGGTATCGTTACTCCAGAGATGGAATATATCGCCATCCGCGAAAACCTGGCACGTGCGAATCCAGACTATCAGGACGACCTTCAACATTCAGGTAACGATTTCGGTGCGAACATCCCTCAAGAGATCACACCAGAATTCGTACGAGATGAAGTTGCACGTGGTCGCGCGATTATCCCGAGCAACATCAACCATCCCGAGTCTGAACCTATGATCATTGGGCGCAATTTCCTAGTGAAGATCAACGGGAACATCGGTAACAGTGCTGTGACCTCGAGTATTGAAGAAGAGGTCGTCAAGATGGTGTGGGCGACCCGTTGGGGTTCGGACACTGTGATGGATCTTTCCACTGGAAAGAACATCCATGAAACACGTGAGTGGATCATCCGCAACTCGCCAGTACCGATTGGCACGGTGCCAATTTATCAGGCATTGGAGAAGACGCGAGGCGTCGCGGAGGATTTGACGTGGGAGCTGTTTCGCGACACACTGATCGAGCAAGCTGAACAGGGCGTTGACTACTTTACCATTCACGCAGGTGTGCGTCTACCTTATGTTCCGCTAACTGCGAAACGCACGACGGGAATCGTCAGTCGCGGCGGTTCAATCATGGCGAAGTGGTGCCTGGCTCACCACAAAGAGAGCTTCCTATACGAGCATTTCGAAGACATCTGCGAGATCATGAAGCAGTACGACGTCGCGTTTTCACTGGGTGATGGCCTCCGTCCCGGTTCCATCGCGGACGCAAATGATGAAGCGCAGTTTGCAGAACTCGAAACGTTAGGTGAACTCACAAGAATCGCGTGGAAGCATGACGTCCAGACCATGATTGAAGGTCCAGGGCATGTGCCGATGCAGATGATCAAGGAAAACATGGATAAGCAACTTGAGTGCTGCGACGAAGCGCCGTTCTATACACTCGGTCCATTAACGACTGACATTGCACCTGGATATGACCATATCACCTCGGCAATCGGCGCTGCGATGATCGGTTGGTACGGCTGTGCGATGCTGTGTTACGTAACGCCAAAAGAGCACCTCGGGTTACCGGATCGAGAAGATGTACGCGATGGGATCATCACTTACAAGATCGCAGCGCATGCGGCAGATCTGGCGAAAGGGCACCCAGGCGCACAGACACGAGATAACGTGCTCTCTAAGGCACGATTTGAGTTTCGCTGGGAAGATCAGTTTAACCTTGGATTGGATCCTGACAAAGCCAAAGAATTCCATGACGAGACCTTGCCAAAGGATTCTGCCAAAGTGGCGCACTTTTGTTCGATGTGCGGTCCGAAGTTTTGCTCAATGAAGATCACACAAGAGATTCGAGATGCGGCAGGGAAGCTGCACGATGAAGTGCACATGGTCGACGTCGAGGCGGAGATGGCTGAGAAGGCGCGTGAATTCCGCGAGAGTGGAAGCGAGATTTACCAACGAGTCTAGTCGTATTGGACATTGCCATCGCCGGGGCCGGGTTGATTGGGCGATTACTCGGTTGGCAGCTTGTTCGCGAAGGGCACTCTGTCACAGTTTACGAACGCGAACCTCGAGACGAATCGACAAGTAGTTCCTACGTCGCTGCTGCGATGTTGGCACCGTTGAGTGAGTACCCGGATTGTGATCCTGCGATCTGGCAAATGGCACAGATGAGTCTTGGTATGTGGCGTGCCATATTGAAAATGCTCAACGTTCCGCATGGTTTCGACGGGTCGATCGTCGTCGCGCACACGCAAGATGCATCGCTGATGTGGAAATTTCGGCGTACGCTAGAGCGAGCTCAGTTGGACGGCGTCAGTGAACTTTCGGCTGATGCGTTAGCAGATCTCGAACCAGAACTTGGGGACCGCTTTACAACAGGGCTGCACCTAGCCGGGGAAGGCTGGTTAGACAATCGCGTATTGCTTAGTGCATTGGAGCGTGAATGTGGTCAGATCGTGTTTGAATCTCCGGTAAATCCCGAGCAGATGCCGGGTGATCTAAATATCGACTGCCGCGGTAAAGACGCGAAGGACCCAGATCTTCGCGGTGTTCGGGGTGAAGTTATTAGGGTCTATGCGCCTGAAGTACGGTTGAGCCGACCGGTTCGACTAATGCACCCCAAATATCAGCTTTACGTTTCCCCGAGACCCGAGAACGTGTACGTGATCGGCGCGACCCAAATAGAAAGTGCTGCCACGTCGCCTATGACGGTACGTAGCGCGCTCGAGTTGCTGTCAGCTGCGTATACGCTACATGCGGGATTCGCTGAAGCGGAAATCCTCGAGTTGAATGTGGGTGTACGCCCAGCATATCCGGACAACTTACCGCGTGTTCAATGGCACAATGGGGTGTTGCGAGTCAACGGTTTGTATCGACACGGGTACCTCGTCGCACCAGCCGTTGTGGAAGCTGCGATGGTCGAGATGAAGGCGGAATGCAAGTATTCGTTAACGGCGAACCAGTAACGATTAAGCCGGGCAGGCTGAGCGACGTACTCGCGTCCTTAGGCTACGAATGCGAGAAAGTCGCAGTTGCGGTGAACGAGACATTTGTGCCTCGCCGGACGTGGAATTTGCGTGAGTTAAAGAAGGACGATCGCGTGGATGTGCTCGCCGCGATTCAAGGCGGATAAATGTCAGGCTCTTGCTGGTCAATCTATGGCACCGAGTTGTCTAGCCGCTTATTTCTTGGTACCGCGCGCTATCCATCGCCAACAGTTGTAGAACAGGCCATTGTTGCGTCTGAAACCGATGTGATTACAACCGGATTACGTCGACAAGCGCCAAAGGAAGGCGGCGGCGACGCGTTTTGGGAATTCTTGAAACGACAGAAGTGCCACCTGCTCCCCAACACGGCAGGTTGCCAAACCGCTAAAGAAGCCATCACGCTGGCGCAGATGAGCCGCGAGATTTTTGACACGGACTGGATCAAGCTCGAAGTGACTGGCGACGAGTACAACCTTCAACCAGATCCCTACGAACTCTTGACAGCAACGCAGGAACTCATTAGTCTCGGATTCAAGGTGTTCCCATACACGACAGACGATCTGGTTGTTTGTACTCGTTTGGCAGAATTAGGATGCGAAGTGATCATGCCATGGGGATCGCCGATTGGTACAGGGAAAGGCTTGATTAACCCGTATGCGTTGGCCACATTAAGAGACCGATTACCAACGATTAAGTTGATTGTCGACGCAGGAATCGGGTTGCCGTCACACGCGGCGCAAGCGATGGAACTGGGTTTCGATGGCGTCCTGCTCAATACAGCGGTGGCAAAGGCCGATGATCCGGTTCAGATGGCACGAGCGATGGCACTCGCCATTGATGCAGGTCGCGCAGCGTTTGAGGCTGGTGCCATGCCCGTAAGCGAAACCGCTGAGGCGTCAACTCCGATCGTTGGGCGACCTTTCTGGCACACTGAATAGCCAAATCACACAAAACTACCAAGATCCGAAAAAGGAAAGTCAATGCCGACACCGCCATTCAATTGGGTAGATCCATTCAATCTCGACGACCAGCTATCCGAAGAAGAGCGCACGGTACGTGATTCGGTTCATGAGTTCGCTCAGGACTGCTTGATGACGCGCGTTATCGAAGCGAATCGGAAGGAGTATTTCGATCGCGAAATCATGAATGAAATGGGCCGAATTGGAATCCTCGGTTCGACGTTATCCGAGAAATACGGTTGTGCGAACTTGAGCTACGTCTGTTACGGTCTAGCCGCGCGGGAAGTCGAACGAGTGGATTCGGGTTATCGCTCCGCGATGAGCGTGCAATCGTCATTAGTGAT
>JAPOVY010000040.1:0-1123 GCA_026707905.1 Gammaproteobacteria bacterium
AGTCGCCATAGCTCCGGAAGAACAGCGTTTAGACCCTCCCATTCGTAAAGGTTCAAAACGGACAACCAGAATTTCCCCCAGCTCGGAATCTGCATTACACCCTCGGTCCTTATGAACTCACCGGCGGCTGCGATCAGTTCGTCGTTGCGTGACTTACCCAAGATCCGCGCGGCGACATAAACCAACGTCGTAACGAAAAGGTAAGGTTGCGAGTGATCATGCAATCCCCACAATCCGTCATCCAGTCGCGAATATGCAAATTGACGCAGTAGAAGTCGTCGACGTTGCTCGCTAATTGGCTTCCCAAGTACGTGGTGAAGTAGTACGTATTGAGCGCTCAACATCGGACACCAGACCATTTCTCCTTCCCAGCTACCATCGTCTGCCTGTATGCTCAACAAGTGTGCTACAGCCTTGTCAATTACGTCGCTGACATTAATGGATGTCTCGTGATTAGAGGAGGTAGTTGAACGAGTATTACCGTTGACTGTTTGCATCGAAGTTAATAGTGCACGTGACAGCTGATCGTGTGCCTGAATACGCCTTTGCTCGGTCGTCAACTTGGGTTTTCGTAACGTATGTGAACCGCGAAGGAAGCGACCAATCCGTCGTGCCAATGCTGAAATGAGGTACCGGAATGGTCGCCATGCGTTCCGATTGATAGCGTTTGGAAAAGACTTCAGGATGGCTCGTGCGACGATGCCGAAGAAGGTGAAGGCGAGGTGAAAGACAGACGTGTCTTCGCAAGCAAGCAGCTGCATAGTGCGATCACGCTTGGTACGACTTATGCGCCATATTCGATAAACCTCATCCCGCATTGCGCCAGCTTCCGTTCGGTAATCTACGAAGACCTCATATAGACCCATCGCAAGAAGCTCGGGTGCACGTGTTGCCGCAAGTCGACGTCTTTCGAACTTTTGAAAAGTCTCGTTGTTTGCGAGTTCATAGGCATCACCAAATCCGAGTGTCATACCTACTGCCGTCAAAGGGTGGTAGTTTCCCGCCGCGTCGCCTATCAGTACCCGTCTTGAATTCCCGTACGTGAAACGAGGTCTAATCTCGTTTCCGGCTGCTTGATATCGACCGTCACGAAGAGCGGAGACGAACGCTTCTCGTACGTCGC
>JAPOVY010000040.1:1133-13604 GCA_026707905.1 Gammaproteobacteria bacterium
TACGTCGCCAGGTAATAAACCACCGTAGCATTCGGTTAGTACGCTCACGCGCTCGGACGGGTTCCATAGGTCCAATGGCACGTCGACGATGATGCGTACGCGACCTTCGCCAAGCTGAAACATCAGTATCGGACCAGGCCCGCCTAAGAGCACGTGTCCGTATTCTGTGAATGGAACGCTCACGCCTTCAGCTAACACCCCAATCATCCGCGAACAGAAGCGGCGTTCAGGTGGTAGACCTAACGAGCGACGCACGATTGATGCACGTCCATCTGCTCCGACGATTCTGGTGGCAATAACTTCGCGATTTGACCCTTGGTGCTTGAACACAATGACACCGTCGTCAACATCGCGAACTTTTGCAGGGTGGAAGAAGTCAATGTCGCCATATTCCGCTATGGCGGTGTGCATCGCTGCGACCAACTCTGAATGCTCGTACGTCATGCCGAACGTTTCTTGGGTATACGGCAATAGGATCGGATCGGATCGATCCTCTGGCGTGACGACGAAACCTTTACCTATACTGCCATGACCACATGGATCGAGACGAACTCCGACATTCTCCAACATGCGTACGGCAGGTGGATGTAGCCACTCACCAGCTAAGCGAGTCGATGCTTTGGGGTTGCCTTCAAGGAGTGCGACACGAGCGCCTTTTTGCGCATGAGCGATCGCACATAAGCTGCCAATCGGTCCCGCACCAACAATGGCAATGTCATATTTCATGGCATTGCCAACTAGTGAAAAACACTCGCCTCCGTTCGACGAGTGTAACCAAGGCGGCATGGTTCACGAGGACCTGTCACCCAGCTGCCGTAATTCGGAACCGGAAAGACCGATGGCAGCGTGAAGTCGAATCGATCTAGCAGCACGGTCCACAACGCTTTGATCTGCATGATGGCAAAGTTCTTACCCATACATCGATGCTTCCCGCCACCGAAACCGATCAATGCATATTGATGTGTTTTGTCCTCGTTTCTCGGTGTGGCAAATCGATCGGGATCAAATCTCTCAGGATCCGCGAACACGTCCGTCAGCATATGGGATACCGCTGGCGAGACCATCGCCAAGGTACCTTTCGGAACGACCTGACCTTGATACGTGACTGAACGAACGACTTTGCGTACGAGAAGGATCAACGGTGGGTGCATCCGCTCATTCTCTCGCACGACATTTTCGATTAACTGTTGTTCATTAAGGGTTGCCAGTGTCATGTCATCGCCACCCGCATACACTCGCTGAATTTCAGCTCTAACGCGATCAAGATAACTGGACGCCCGAACCAATTCGAGACCCATCCATGTTGCTAAGACCGCGCTTGTATGTTGTCCTGCGAACAAGGCGGTCAAGAGAATTCCGGAAATTTCGTCATCTGTTAACGCCCGACCATTCTTGTAGCGTGCGAGCATCAACGCGCCCATGAAATCCTCGAATTCCGAACCTGTTTCGCGTCGCTCTGCCATGATGCGACTGAAGATCTCAACGATTTTTTTACGAGCTCTGTCGCGACGCCTATGCGACGGAATCGGTAGTCGAGGAAAAAAGAACCCCACGGTATTGATGCCGTTTTGCAGTTCGTGATAGGCTGCGGCGAATCCCGCGTCAACTTCGCGACGTGCCTCTTCTCCTAATAGACAGCGCGAAGCAATATTGACCGTCAACTGATTCATCGCAACCGGGAGGTCCAATTCGCCTTCGTTTCCCAGCTTGTCTGCGAAACTTGATGCTTCGTCGTACATGATCGAAGCGAATCGGGCCATGTTCGACTGTCGAAGAGCAGGGAACAAGAAACCTAGTTGCTCGGTCATCTTTTCGGGTTCGACATCGTACGCGACGCCTTTACCGAATATTGGGACGGTAAATCTGTATACCGATTTCGGATCAAGTTCGTCGTCTGACGCACCGAAGTAGGCATCGTGCGACGGCGGACCACTAAAAAGTGCGAAGCGCTTCGGACCGAGTTTGAACTGGAATAGATCGCCGTTCTCTGCAACCCCTCGACGTAGCATCGCGATGGGATCATCCTGAAATTCTCCAAGGTTGCCGAGAAAAGGCCAGCCACCCGATAAAGTTGGCATTGCGGAGACACTATCGGTTGAAATTCCGTCCACGTTCGGCTTAAGTTTTTCCATATGGCGTCTTAGTAAACGTAGGGGACCATGGCGAAGCGAACGCGCTGGGTATATCGTTCCCAGAGTTCACCATATTTCTCCCGACATCGTCGCTCATCGCGAATCGACCTGTGCACAAGCAAGCAGGTCAACCAGATTGGTAACAGATACGGAATCCACGATTCGAATCCGATCGTCAATGTGAATGCAAGGTAAATACAAATCTCACCGGTGTAGTTCAGGTGTCGGCCAATGCCCCAGAAACCGGACACGAGTAGCCGTCCGTCTAGAGCCTCAGCAGGCTTGCCCCAGATTTCGATGTTCGTTTGCCGCTTAAAACGGTGTTTTTGTTGGTTCGCGCCGCGAAACATCCAGAAGCCGAACGCAAAGAGCGCAATCAATCCGATTGCAGCACCGATCGTTAGATCGTTCTGTGCATGGATCAGCCACCACCCACCGATGCAATAAAAGAACGGTACGAGAACATAGTCTCCCCAGATAAGCATCCAGCCGAAACGCTCACTGACGATATCCCAGGTATGTACCATGCCGTACTCAAACTGAAAGTAATTTACAACGTAAATCAGCGTAAAGACCTGATATAACGCCATAGCAAGGGACAGTCGGCCGTAGGTCTCGAACTGCACGATCGCGAACGAGATATTGAATATCGCTAATGCGATAAGCGAGGGCCGATAGCTGAAGAACTTCAAGTCGATTCCAAGGTAGACTGGATTGAGATCTCGCCCAAAGAAAAAGTCGTACACAACGCTATTCCTAACTGACGGCTGTCCTTTCCAAAACAAGAATCCTGAGAGTACGAAAGCGATTACGTTGGCGACTATGAATAACTCGAAAAAACGCGTCTGAATATCGCCAATTGCAAGCCAATCCAATCCATAAAGTACAGCAACCACGATCAGTGTGACAACAAGCAACGTTGCACCGTTGAGCCGAAAGTTTCTGGTCACTCCTTCGCTATCTGAAAGTTCAACGCGGCGGCCAGGCAGGACTTTCGAGCCAATGAACAATGCGACGATGAAGACCAGTGCGATGACCGCCGCCTCCAGCATGTTTCTCGCCGTTAGAACTAGCAACTCGTTCATCGAGTCTCGATGGCGATATTTAGCGACGGATCTTGGCGTGTTAGATAGTCACGCCACTTGCGTACTGTGACGGTTTGGAATTCTCTAACGACTGGATTCAGCTCAACGGGAGGCGCATCCCAGTGGTGGTCATATCCCGACTGTTCGGCCTCGACGGCAAAACGATCCTGATCCAGTAATGGCGCAATCAGCCACCGATTGGATAGTCTCATCACAAACTCCATCGCGAATCGTGGAATTCGAATGGGCGTAAGTGGAATCTTCAAGGATTTGAAATAAAACAGAAAGAAGACGCGCGTCATGCGTTCATTGACCGGTAACACGAATAGCCAATGCTTGATCGCGTTACCGGTATTCGACCATTGGTACGGGTATTGGTAACACAACTCGATAGAGCCCGTGTCAATACTGTCATGCTCGACAAAACGGCTGGAAATTCGTCCGCGCCCAATGTGAGTGTCGTACGCGAGATATACGTCATCGCCAATCGTCTCAAAGCGTTTCAGTGTTGCGTCCTCAAATGGCTTATAGCGACGATGCAAATGTGCATGCGTAAAGTCACTGACGTTATCGATGATCATGGAATGGTGCGCCGACCAATCGAAAACCATGGGAACGCACGCCCACCGATCAGTGCCTTCGAGTTCAGGGATGTCAGGAATCTCGCGTTCGTCAGCGAGCTCTGGATCGCCCGGAAATAGCCAGACCAAGCCATATCGAATGCGAACCGGGTAGGTGCGTAACTTCAACTTTGGCGTTGATCGACCGAATTGCTCGTGCGGAATATTGACGATTTGACCTTCGCTATCGTAAGTCCAACCGTGGTAAGCGCACCTTAGATGGCACCCGCTAACTTCACCAAGTGATAGCTTCACTTGACGGTGCGCACATCGATTGTCCACTGCGTGAAACTCGCCTTCCGTTGAGCGGAACAGAGCGATGGAGTGTTTCCAAAAGATGACCTCTACAACGCTACCTTGTTTTACCCGGCGTACTTCCTCGACAGCGTACCAGTAATTCGGGTCCATCCCTGCGGCACGTGCTTGTTGACGCAATCGTGTTGCGTTAGCAAATGTCGGGGGTGAGTCAGACGCTAGTTTCATGTCAATCATCCGCTGCGGCAAGTTCTGGTGGCGGAGAAAAGGCTGCTTCCTGGCTGTCGTCATCGGTTGCATGAGGTCGTTTCGCGCTTGGATTCAGTATCGAATTGCGAGCATAGTGAAATGAATAAGCCTCGTGCACCGCCTCGCGGATCGTTGTAGGTCTGTAACCCAGCTCTTTTTTCGCTTTGTCAATGTTGGCGTGTCGCCGTTGTTTAAGTAGCCGAATTGCACCTGGTGTGAAACGCTGAGGAAAACTAGGATGAAATCGGCTCAAGTAAAAGCTCGCAATTTCGGAAAACACATACATTAATGGCGTAGGCATGCGTCGGTTTGGCCGCGGCAAACCGGTTACTTCCTCATAGAGGTCTAGTATGTCTGCGATCGTTTTGTACTCGCTTGCGAAGATGTACTTCTCCCCAGTTCGCCCTTTTTGCATACAAAGCAAGTGTCCTTCAACGATATCCCGCGCCGCAACAAAAGCAAAACCACCATCTACATACGCACGAAGTTTGCCATTTGCGTAGTCACACATCGTTCTTCCTAATCGTGATGGTACATAGTCTGCGCCTCCTACGACCGCGCAGCACGTCGCAATTACGACATCCTGACCTAACGCTACCGCTCGCAAACATTCGTGCTCAACGAGTACTTTGCTTCGTTCATACGGCATCGAACGTTCCATCGGATAGAACTGCATCGTCTCGTCTCTCGGTGCCGAGGGATCATCCAGCTGGTAACCGACGGCACTGAAAGAACCTGTGACGACCACTCGGCCAGCCTCGACATCGCGCGCTGCCTGCAGGACATTTCGTGTGCCTAAAACGTTACATTCAAATATCTCGCGTCGATGTGCACGGTTGCCGTCGATTGTGGACACTTTCGCAGCGCAGTGATATACGCCTTGGCATCCCTCCAGTGCTTTCCGTGTACCTTCGATGTCACGGATATCTGCATATACGCGCTCGACGTGGAGGTGGTCCAACGACTCGTTTCTACTATTGCGCCTTAAGAGGACTCGTACGTTGGTCCCTTCGTCGAGAAGTCTGCGAACTAGATTCGCTCCAACGTGTCCCGAAGAACCCGTGACGAGAACCGGCGCGTTGGCCTTCTTTGCAGGAGCACGGGTGGCGTGCTTAGACGAACTGATCATTAGAAAGTCGCACCAGGTAAAAAACGATAAAAAAACTTGCGTACATCGATAGCAACGGCATTGATCAACGAAAAAATCGTGTACACAGATCGTATGTGCGAAGACAGTCGCTGATCCTTTGCGATCTCAGCTTCATTCGGTGTAAGGGGACGTGACGTCAAATTCCATGGCTTCATAGCCAGCCGTTCTTATCGCGGATGCGACATCCGCTGTACCCTCTGAACAAAGAATCACGACGGCGCCGCCGCCGCCACCGCCGGTTAGTTTCGCTCCTGACGCACCTCGGTTGCGAGCGATTTCAATGATCTCTTCGAGTGCTCTAGTGGAAATACCCAACGCGTTTAAATACCCTTGGCAGAGGTTCATAGTTTCGCCGAGATCACTCAGCGCGCCCTCCCGAGCCGCAGTCGCACCTTCCAAAGCGAGTGAACTTAGCTGGTCTAAGATCGTCTCATAACGCGCAAGCCGTTTCGAACGCGCTTTCGCAACGGCGTTAACCATTCTTGACGTATGACTTGCTTCACCAGAAAAGGCAATAACGAGAGGCAACGTTCTCGTCAACTTTACCTCCTCAAACGTGCTATCTGCGACCTCCGTGGCACCTCGAAACAGGATCGGACGACCCAAAGTAACAACTGTATTGTCGATTCCGGAGGCCGTACCATGTGCAACGCACTCTGCATCGAAAGCACACGCGTTAATTTGTTTATCGTCTAGACTCAAACTAAAGCAATCGTTAAGGGCTCGGACGACACTCACCGCCATCGCAGCCGAGCTGCCTAGCCCTTGAGCAGGTGGAATGTTCGGTGAAACTTCAATCGTCATCGGACGGTCTCGAAGTTCCAGACGATCTAAGAGTACATCAAGCAGCCGCGTTACATCGGTCGCATCGCCATCGCAGGATTGGATGTTTTGCTCAATTCCCCACTGCGGTATAAGCAGTCGTGTATCACGCTTTGCATCGCTGATTCGGGTCTTAATCTCAATTGGCAGTGGCACGGCAAAAGCCCAACGACCGTACACGACGGCATGCTCGCCAAGCAAAATCGCCTTCCCGCATGCCGTCTGCCAAGGTCTTGCTACCGCTCGGACCGTAGAACTGTTAAATTGAGTTTTATGAGCTACAAGCTCTTTCGCTTTCCACACCTTGATTTCGCCGCTCTCGACCAAGTTTTCGACAACCCAGTCAAAGAGCTCTTGTGGTACGTCAGCAGCGGATGCAACGCTTCGCGCATGCAGTGACATATGGTTCTTTTGGATTCCTGCGGTTACGAGCGATCGCAACGCCGCATAGTTCTGTGCAAGACCTACAGCGCCCATGACGCTCGCGAGCTCCGACGCGTTTGGATGTCCTAATAAGCGATGGTTCAATTTCACCGTTGGGTTTGATTCAAGCGACGCGCCGACGGTCCCGACCTTCATAGGCATTTCGATTTCACCTTTCAGGTCACCGTTTGTCTTGACATACCAGCTAGTAAGTCCACGATATCGGCCCGAACGAGCGGCGTACGCGTGTGCCGCTGCTTCGATTGCTCTGAAATCATTGCCGGTCGCAATCGCTACGGCATCGACTCCATTCATAATCCCTTTGTTGTGAGTCGTTGCGCGATAGGGATCAACTAGTGCAAGATCGTTCGCCAATACGATACCATCGCGAACTTCCGTACCACTAAATCCTTTCATTTCTAGATTACAGACAGGAATTTCGACACTCGCGCGAACGAGCGACCGGTCGGTCAGATTCGAGAGAATGCGAAGAAAGACACTACCTCCGGTTATCTCCTCTATAAAACTCGCAATACCTTCACACATGCCATTGACTATGTTTGCGCCCATCGCATCTCGAGTGTCGACCAATAAGTGCACGACAATCATGTCGCGCTCTGGTGCGCCTTCAGCACCCCCTTCAGGGGCGCGATGGTGGAACACTTCGATGCCTAATGCACCACCACCACGATTGAGCATGTTCGGATGCACACGATTTGCAAGTTCAACGATCTCGTCTCTGTGCTGATGCAAAGCTTGCCGAGCATGCTCGACATCTGTAACGTTCACGACTTGCACCTGACCGATGAGAATCGGGTCCGTGACGTGAGTCTGAAAACCCCCGGAAAGGCGCGCGGTTCGAGCCGCACCCGAGAGACCCGCCACAATCGATGGCTCTTCCACCGTTAAAGGAACGATCACTTCGCGATCGTCGACCAAGAAATTCAATCCCACGCCAAGAGGTAAGCCAAAGACCCCGACGACGTTCTCGATCATTTTGTCAGCGGCGTGACGCTTGAGGGTGTGTGAACCGTCGTCAAGTGCCACAAGATCATTCTCAGTGAGGGACGTCCGATTGCGCAAGGCTTGGATACGTCCCTTTACACTCAGATTGAAAAAGTTCGGTATTCGAGAGGTAGCGGTACGTTCTTCAATGTCTGGTTTCACGACCTAAATCCGATGGATTGAAATTTACTGATCGCATTACGAGTACTAAGATGCGACTGAGTCGCTCGATTGTCCTAGCCAACATATGCCTGACGTCCAGACTATCTCATTCCGGTTTGATGCGAGTAATATGGCAATATCGATGACGTTACCTATCCTGCCCCAACGGATCGTTCTTAGACCCTGAACGCTGCAAGAGTTCCTTTATCAATAATGAGCTCGCTAATCATACCGATCGTTACGTGAAATGCACGTTTACATGCTTGCTTTCACGTTTACGTCGTAATATAAATCGAATATTCGCTCAAAATTCGCGTAAATTACTTTCAATCGTTTAGACGACGGATTTGAGAGTGGTGGTTACTCGGATAGAAAACGTTACCGGTCTTCTTCGCTGAGCGACCAATCCTCTTTAACAGCCGGTATGAGGATCCGTTAGTTATCGACCGAACAGCTTTTCAATGCGTTGTAGAACTTTAGTTAACACGATTCCCAACTCGAACGCCCAATAATTAGACGGCTAGGGCAGAGGGTGCCATCAAGAAACCACGACGTACGGTTTCTGTCGCTCCTTATTCGGTCAACTGCTCTATTGAATCGTGAATCTGTGAGTCCTGATTCTTAATGCGTGAGAAAAGTTCCACTAACGATTGTTTTCCTTTGTTGCGTCCCAATGAACTCGATCGATGAGCCTTGCAAATCACTGAATGACGCTCTGGCTAGTTGACTGTTGAAGCAAACAGTTTGTTTTTTCTATACTAATCCACACGAATAGTGAGCAAATCTATAACCGTTTTTAACTATCGACAATCTGAGGTCGTGACGTTGTCTATTTGTGCGCGCAGAAGGGAGTGAAGACTTGGACGTCGATGTAGCGATGGAAAAGGAAATTGACGGTTTACGCGCACGTCTAAACGCACTTGGTGCGGCAAGTCTTCGGATCGGTTCAAGCCTCGACTTGCAGATCGTTCTGAGCGAGGTGGTCGAGAGTACACGATTGTTAATCGGCGCTCGTTACGCCGCGATTGCAACCATGGATGAATCTGGTAAACCCATTGATCTCGTCACGTCCGGTTTTAGCGAAGCCGAGTACAGAACGTTGGCGAAATGGTCTGACGAACCTTCACTCTTTGAACGCTTTCGAAATCTTGACGAACCGATCCGTATCGAAGATGTGACGCAATACTTACGCGACCTCGGCTTTTCGACCGAGCGATTGCCAGCGGGAACGTTTCTTGGCGCACCAATGCGCCATCAAGGTCAACACGTCGGTAACTTTTATCTAATGGAGAAAGAAGACGGCGAAGTGTTTACGCATGGCGACGAGGAGCTACTGTTGCTCTTCGGTACTCAGGCAGGTGCTGCGATCGCTAACGCACGCACACACCGCGCGGAGAGACTTGCTCGAGCGAATCTCGAAACAGTGGTTGAAACCTGTTTAGTCGGCGTGGTTGTATTCGATGCTGCGACGGGATCCGTTGAATCCATGAACAAAGAGGCTGCGCGGATGGTAGAGCTTCTTTGTACACCTGGCCAAACGGCGGAAGCATTGGCTGGCCTGGTGACATGTCGGCGCGCGGATGGCCGAGAGATTGCGCTACAGGAGCTTTCTCTCGCTGACGTGTTGAGCGGCGCAGAGACAGTTCGAGCTGAAGAAATGGAATTGTTTAATCCTGAGGGTGGATCTAGCGTGAGCGTGCTCGTTAATGTCACCCCGTTACGACTGGATGACGGAGACATTAAGTCTGTCGTTGTCGCACTACAGGACATGGCACCATTGCGAGAGCTCGAACGGCAGCGCTCGGACTTTCTTGCGATGGTAAGCCACGAGTTGCGAGCTCCTCTGACCTCTATTAAAGGTTCGACAGCGACGGTTCTAAGCGGTGAGCGAGTGGTTGGCAGTGCCGAGATTCGTCAGTTCTTTCAAATTATTGACCGCCAAGCGAACCGAATGGATGCCTTGATCGGCGATCTACTGGATGCCGGACGCATTGAATCCGGTACGCTGTCTGTGATGCCTGAGCCGACCGATGTATCGATGCTTCTCGATCAGGCACGCAACATCTTTCTTACAGGAGGAGGACGTCACCGTCTGCTACTTGATCTAGCCAGCGACTTACCTCAGGTTCTGGCGGATCGTGAACGAATCGTCCAAGTGATAAGCAACTTACTCGCTAATGCGGCACGTGCGTCTCCGGAGTCCTCGGCAATCCAAATAGGCGCAGAAATGGACGGTGTATACGTCTCAATCTCTGTCATCGACGAAGGACGCGGTATGGCGCAAGCACAATTAGCTCAGTTATTCGTTCGACGCGCCTTTAGTCCAGATACGGGAATTGTTCGTGCTCCTGGTGGTGGCCTCGGACTAGCCATTTGTAAAGGTCTCGTTGAAGCGCACGGCGGTCGTATACGCGCTGAAAGCGACGGTATTGGGACTGGTCTACGTGTGAACTTCACTGTGCCTATCGCAGAGAGTCGATCGATCGCGACAACGGGTAAAGTAACGCAAAGTGCGAACCATGACAGGCAAGTAGAAGAGGGAGACCGACCACCTATCCTAATTGTCGACGATGACCCTGATACTTTACGCTTCGTGCGTGATGCCTTGGTGGAAGCGCAGTTCGCCCCGATTCTGACGGCGGATCCGAGTGATATAGAGCACATTGTCGCGTCCGAAGAACCGCGGCTTGTTTTACTTGACTTAATGCTTCCCGGAAAAGACGGTATCGAGCTAATGCAAACAGAACCGGCGCTTGCCGATCTGCCCGTGATTTTTATTTCTGCTTACGAGCGAGACGAAACGATCGCACGAGCGTTCGAAATAGGAGCCGACGACTATATTGTCAAACCTTTTTCACCTACAGAGCTTGTGGCTCGTGTGCGCGCTGCACTACGCCGACGATCGGAGCCTGAACAATTCGTATTGGGTACGCTGTCGATTGACTACGATGCTCGCCGGGTATCAGTCGACGGGAGAGAAATAGAACTCACGGTCACCGAATTTGATCTGTTGCAAGCGTTGTCGCTCAATGCTGGACGCATATCGACCCACGACTGGCTCCTTCAGCGCGTCTGGGCTGGCCGAAACGCCGACAATCCCAAGATCGTACGCGCGTATGTCAAAAGGTTACGCAGGGCACTGGGTGACGATGCTGCAAACCCAAAATGGATTTTTAACGAGCGTGGCGTAGGTTATCGCATGCCGCGTCCTTGAGTTAGGCGTCACTGTATAACGTGTATTCCCCAAACTAACTCGTGCCTGCGTTTTGTACCTATGCGACTAATTCAGAAGGACGATCTGTCGCTTGTGGTACTCGAACCTTGCGTCTTCGGTATTCTGCGGAAATACTATCTAGATAACAGGGAACATCTCGCACCTTGGGAACCTTCGCGAAATGACGCGTTTTTCACGGAAGAGAACATAAAAAGTGTTGTCACTTCACGTTACGAGCAATATAGTGACGAAACCGCTCTGCATCTCTGCGCGATCGACGCTGAAGAGATGGTCGCCGAGGTAAATTTCACGAATATCGTCAAAGGCGCGTTTCAATGCTGTAATCTTGGATTTTCGGTAGCGACGTCATTGGAAGGTCTCGGCACCATGACCAAAGTCGTTAAGTCCGGTATTCGAGTTATTTTTGGGAAATATTGCCTCCACCGAATCCAGGCGAACTATATGCCTAGAAATCACAGGAGCTCGAGGCTAGTAGAGAATTGCGGATTTCGAGTCGAAGGCTACGCGCGAGAGTATCTAAAAATCGCAGGTAAGTGGGAGGATCATGTGCTGACGTCTTTAATCAATTCGGCGCACGCTGAGTAATTGCATATGGCTGACTCCACACTGAAAATGAATCGTCGCGTTGCATGGAATTAGCAACATTCACCGCATCGAGGCATCTGTGCTTGGCGAGAATACGCGGTAGGAGAGCACTCACCGGAACGAAATACCTCAATAACCTCGAGATACTTATATATGAATTGCAGTGAGTACTTTTCGAGAAGAACTCATTGATTTATCAAGAAAATTGCAACTACTCACTTATCAAACTTTGTGACAAGCGTCATTGAACTTTCTATAATCCCGCGCCTCAATTCCATCCTGATCCATCTTGGCAACGCTTTACGACAAGATCTGGGATGCGCATGTCGTTGGTCAACGCGATGATGGTCTCAGCCTTCTATATATAGATCGTCATCTAATCCATGAGGTAACGTCGCCTCAGGCATTCGAAGGGCTCCGACTCGCCGGACGCATCCCTTGGCGTCTAGATGCGAATCTAGCGACACCCGATCACAACATTCCGACAAGAAACCGTCGCCTCGGTATGGCAGGAATCGAAGATCCGATTGCGAAGGAGCAGGTCGTAACGCTCGACGAAAACTGCAAATCCTTCGACATTCAACAGTTCGAACTATTGGATGTTCGACAAGGTATCGTTCACGTGATCGGACCAGAACAAGGTGCGGTGTTGCCAGGCATGACGGTGGTTTGCGGAGATTCGCATACATCGACTCACGGCGCATTAGGAACACTTGCACACGGGATTGGTACTTCCGAAGTTGAACAT
>JAPOVY010000128.1 GCA_026707905.1 Gammaproteobacteria bacterium
CTTTTTTTTTTTTTTACCATTATCGCTTCAAGTTGCTGTGCTGATACTAGGTGTGCCGCGGCGATCGCGAATAGCGTTAACCCGATCTGAACTAAAGAGCAGTAGCGCGCTTGATGTTTTGAAACGCTAGTCAAATGGTTCTCGACAGCGCTTTGTATAGGACTGAGGAAACTCAATGCAAGGGACTCGGACGATGAACGTGAGGGATTTCGAACTCGCTTCGGAGATTCTCTGACGAGACCGGTCTACGGAGTTAGTGGCGAGTAATGTTGAAAAAAGGCGCGGTAAAACCGCGCCTTCGTCAGTGGTTAAACGTCGAACCTACATACGGTATTGCACTCGTGCGTAGTACGCGCCTCCTAAAAATCCGTATGGTGACTGTTCGGGATAAATCAATCCAGATGCACCACCAGCCCCTCGAGCGTCAATTGGGCTAGTTGGGTTTTGGGATGGGTAATGGTCGAGGACATTTTCGATTCCGATTACTGCCGTAAAGTTCTCACCAAAGTCCTTTGCGATCTCTAGATCGACTAGCAAACCGGGGTCAGGTCGATACGAAACACCAGCGGAATTAAGCGTCGCGTCATAGTGAGAGCCGTATCTTCGAAGTCTCAGATAACCGGACCAATCATCATACGCGTGAAACCAAGTTGCAGTAATACGATTCGCTGGACTACCGTCTTCGATAGTATTTTTGAGGTGCAGACTCGTGAAGTTCGGGTTGAATTTCACGAGCTCAACACTCTTCCAGTTTCCTGCCAATACGACTCGGGAGTCGCCACCTTGGAACTCGAACGGAACGCTTAGCACCAAATCGATCCCTGACGCATTCGCATCTTGTTGATTCGAGAAATACCTCACTGAAGTGAAACTCGTCGCATCCGGTACGCCTGCGGCTACTAAAGCCGAGATATCCTCGTCAGTTAAGGTAAATCTGCTAGTGAAGGCGATTCGCCCCTCCATCTTGATGCTGTAGTAATCAACTGTCAAGTCGCCCCAGTCAAACTCCCAGACTGCCCCGATCGTGGTGTTCTTGGATTCTTCCGGAACAAGCGCAACTGCACCTTTTTGTTGGGCGACCGGATTCGTCGGTGGTAATGTCGCGATATCCGCGAGTTTACCGCCCGTGAACTCAGTCGTAACGTTTCGCAGATTCGATTGACCGGCCGTTGGGACTCGGAATCCCGTACTGTACGCGCCTCGGAATGAAACAGTGTCATTCATTTGCACGCGACCAGTTACCTTCCAGTCCAATGTGGTACCGAACGCGTCATAGTCCTCGTATCGGAGCGCCGCGCCGAGTTTCAGTGTTTCGGTCGCATCGCCTTCGAGGTCGAGATACGCGGCCCACGCTTCAACGGTTCGCTCGCCAGCATCCGAAGCTGGGAAGCCAGGAAAACCGTTCGAGCCAATTCCAAAGCCTTGTCCCGTCAAACCGTCTGGACTTGGATCGATAAACCACGAATTAGCTTCACCCTGAACGATTTCGAAAGTTTCACTTCGATTCTCCAAACCCGCTGCAACGTTCATCGGACCATAGAAGCTAGGTATATCGAATGGCTTTGAAATATCAAAGTTGAAGACGGTATCGGTTTCAATGTATGTTCCAGGGTGATAGTCGAGCTGTATTGATGCAGGGTCCTGACCACCATCGTACAGTTTTGCCCAAACTTGAGGGTTAACGGTGTTATTTATGAAATACACTGCTTCGCTGGAGCCTTGTACGATACTAAGGTCCCAATACCAACCAGTCGCGTAAGTGCCTTGAATCCCCGCCGCGATGGACTGGTCGGTGACATCGCCGCCGAATTGAGGCGTAAAACCACCGGGTTGAACTTCTTGAAACATGAAGCAGTGACTTGGTAGACCAGCGATGATTGCCGTGTAGTTTGCCGCTGCATTCTGTTGCGCATAGGACACCATCGAGTCGGGATCTTGAACCGTGTCTGGACCGCAGCCTCCGCGAGTTGAATCCAGATTTGCTACACGAACCGTTTCTGCCCACCTCTCGGCACCCGGCGTATCGTCGTCCAAGACCATACTGGTAACCGGGTCGAAGAAAACATTGTCGGCGCCATTGAATACACCATTGCGGGTATTGGGGTTACGAAAGAAGAAGCCACCTTCAACCGTGCGAGTTGAATGGTTTGCCCAACCGTAAACTTCAACGTCGGGTGTGAGATCGACGCCGAAATTTCCGAAGAGTTTGACGTCATCCCTGATTTCCGGACCGCCCCAGACCATTGCATGAGGTGTTCGAACAGCGGCATTTCCCGCATCGATCAGGTCTTGTGCGTCCCCTCGCTGAATCGCGCGGTCTGTAGGATCTACAGCTTTGTATTCCGCGCTGAGGTTTGCGAATCCGTTTTCGCCTAGAGGCAATCCGATATTGCCAGCGTAGACCATTCGTTGACCATCGCCCTCGAGCGTGCTACCTAGCTTTGCCTCAAAAATACCACCACTTCGATCACGCTTGAGCACGAAATTCATGATTCCAGCGATCGCGTCAGATCCATATTGAGCGGAAGCGCCATCTCGAAGAACTTCAAGTCGATCGATCGCAATTCCGGGAATAGACGACAGGTCTGGCGCCTGCGAACCTCCGGATAGACCCGACCCCAACAGCGCGATGACAGCGCCTCTGTGACGCCTTTTACCGTTTACGAGTACCAGTGTTGCATCGGGCGACATGCCTCGAAGCGAAGCAGGACGCATGATTGTTGCCGCGTCCGAGATTGGTTCCTGATTAACGTTGTAAGAAGGCACGAGCGCAGCGACGATGGCGTCAAGGTCACTAGCCCCTTGCGCAACAAAATCATCACCTTGGATCACATCTACCGGAACAGGAGAGTCAGTCTCGCTTCGACCGCGTACGCGCGATCCAACTACGATGAGTTCCTCCTCAATGGGCGTCGTTGTTGGCTCATCAGCTTCGTCGTTGTCTTGGGCCATCAACGGTGGCGAACTCATAAGTGAGAACGCTAGAACCAAGGACGTGACAGACCGTCCCATGAAACGCATGGTTTCTGAATTCATATATGAAATCCCTTATCTCGGTTCGGGGTGGCTTCATTATATTGCGATTTCAGACTTGTTAGCGTATCCTAATCAAAGGTTCAGTCTCTATAGAACCGCAAGCGTTTAAACAGCTGCGTTATTCGGCGGGTCGGATCACAGGGTACTCAAGCGTGACGTCTTGATTCGCATCAAGTTCGCGAAAAACGGTCTCCTCGCCATTCGGCCAGCTGACTCTTACGACGTCGACCGTTGAGGATTGACCGAGACCGAAATGGGCTGATGCGTCAAATTGTGAGAAATAGCTACGAGTCCGCGTAATTTGACGAGTTTGGCTCACTCCTTCACTAGTCACGCGAATGACAGCACCAATTCCGTACTGATTTGAGTTTTGATAGGTGAGGCGAACGTTGAGCCAGTGGTGAGAATTCTCCAGATCATTTCGAAGTATGCTCGGTTTACCGCCAATGTTCGTTATCACAATATCAATATCACCGTCAGCGTCTAGGTCACCGAATGTCGCACCACGCCCGACACTCGGCGATTCAAGTGCCGTACCGTTAGTTGATACGGGTTGGAATGGTCGAGCACAACTGCTCCCACAGTTCCAAAATAGCTGTGGTGCTTGCTCGTAGGACTGGCTTGCCTGAACCATCGAGATCTCAGGTTCGATGTGTCCATTGACGCTGAAAAGGTCTAATCGAGCATCGTTGTCGACATCAATGAAAAACAGTCCGAACGTAAGTACTTTTCTTGTAAGAGCGCCGATCCCTAGCACGATAGCGTCGTCGCTAAATATATCGGCTCCTGGTGAGTTTACATAGAACGACGACATTTCGTTCGCGAAATTACCGATAGCGACGCCAAGTCGTTCGTCATTCGCGTAGTGAGCCGCATCGAGCCCCATCGCACCAGTTGCCGCACCTGACGAATCAAAGGCTAATCCATACTCGACTCCGCGTTCAGCAAAAGATCCGTCTAACTGATTGATAAATAAGAAATTTCTTACGGTGTCGTTTGCTACGATCAAGTCCGACCAGCCGTCGTGATTTACATCGATTACCGACACGGCAAGCGCTTTACCGACCAATTCGCCAGTTTGTTTATTTAATACCGAAATACCAGCAGAGTCTGTCACGTCGGTGAATGAGTCACCGTCATTGCGATACAGCGTCGAGGAAGTACCCGGAAAATCTGTCGGAGGACCATACGCTCGACCAACGCCAGTTAATTGGAAGTCAACAGCACGATCTATTTCAACGGACCAACTGACATAGTTACAGACAAACAAATCGAGATCGTCGTCTCGGTCATAGTCTAAAAAAGTCGCGCAAGAACTGAATGCGTCGGGATCACCACCTACTCCGTACGATTCGGTTACATTGACGAATCGTTTACCCTCTTGGTTCAAGAACAGTCGGTTCGATCCAACAGCCGTAACGAACAGGTCGGGATAGCCATCCCCATTGATGTCACCGATTGCCGGTGCCATACCGTAAACCGATAAATCAAGGTGGGAGTCTGAAACATTAGTGAACTGTGCAAAGCCATCGTTCTCGTAGAGAACGGATTTGCCTGAACGACCGGTGTCGCGTTCCTCATCTGGCCACGTACTTGAATCTACGAACAATAAATCAAGATCGCCATCGAGATCGAAGTCAAATAGTGCGACGCCGCCGCCCATGGTTTCGGGTAATAATCGATCCCCCGTAGCACCATTTTCGTGCACGAACTCAATCCCGGCAGCATGTGTTATATCGGTGAAATTGAAAGTTGGAACCGTTGCGTCTGCAGTAGGTACAACAATCGTGGGAACCGGTGCTTCGACCACCTTCGTCTCGCCACGTTCGCATTGTGAGAGAAAGAAGATGCATACGGCGATGACAATCAGAATTCCGACCGTGATTGCCGATCCTTTGACGGCCCGTGTGAGCCGTTCAGCATCACGGTCGTTTGTTGCCATTAAGTCGCGCCAAGCGAATGTTCGCTTTCCCGATGTAGGTCATAAATTACGATCGACTCGCTCGCGTGATTAGCCGCCGGATCCTTTTGACGTGCAGCGTTCACGGCACGATCTTTTGCGTTGTCGTCGATTCGATACTTTTGATGTTGATTACGATGGTGCGCTGCGTCGGTTGATCGACCTAAACGTTCGTAGACTTGCATCAACCCGTAGTGGGATTGCACGTTTTCTGGGTCTTCATTCAATGCTGCGTGATAGGTGTCAGATGCGAACGTGAGTAATTCCGTGCGTCTACTTTCAGATTCAGCGACTTTTGATAGCTCGAAGTACGAGAGTGCGAGCTGGTTTAAAAGGTTGTAATCGCGCGAAAAGTCGAAGCCTCTTTTCACCGCCTCCTCGAACGCTGTGTGTCGTAGCTGATCAAATTGCTCGATTGCTGATTCGAAATTTCCGAGTTGTTTGTCGACAAGCCCGCTGAACCATGCTATCGACCATGGATACGCGCCTCCCTTGTATGCTCGTGCAAGTGCGTTCGCAGATTCTTCCAAGCGTCCTTCCGTCAGCCAAACTCGCGCTAGATTCAAGTGCCCTTCAGGTCTTCCCAGAATTGCGACTTCAATAAATGCACGTTCTGCTTGACGGAGACCTGCCCGTTTAGGTTTCAACAGCATCCCGATACCGTAGTCATTCCATCGCTCCCAGGCATCGATGTCACTTGATTGCGTCGCCGACGCGTCAGCATGGCCAGCGACCGGAAATGTCATCGAGTCTGTAGCAATCGTTACGATGGGTAAGTCGTTCTTGCGACCGGGTTCCTCTGAGAATAGCGCGAAGTAGTTTTGGTCGAACTTACGATAGTTGAGGGCTACTTCTACTGAAACTTCTGGCCCGTCGTAGTCTTCGGGAATCACCATACGGTAGAGTACGACATCAGCGCTTCCGGGGCCTATCTGATTGTCATAGAGTTTCACAAATATGTCTTCAGCGTTGCGTCGGTCGATTCGGTTGCCTTCACGGTCGATCACGTACACATTCACGAAGTGCGACCAAGGATCCACCGCCGCAGTATCGGCCGTCATACCTCCGCTCCGTCCTATCACCTCATCCTGGTCTGCGGTCACGTCCAAAGCGAGCCAAACTTCATTGGAATCGATGGTTCCTTCAGTGAATTTATGACCAACGCGTAAAGTGCGAATGACGACTTCAATAAGGTATTCCCTCCCTCGTTCGAGCGTTGGTACTTCGGGACGCAAAGGCGCTACGAGCGGTTTCGTTATGTCCTCTCCGTTGCGCAAGCCGAAAATGTCGACACGTAACGAACCTTGAAGGAAAGCAATCTGTTCATCGTTCACTGAAGGGTCCAGTTCCGCCATGGCTTGAATCGCAGTATTTGCCGCTGGGAACTGGTGACTGTGGATCGACAATCTGCCCGACGCGTCGAAGTCGCTCGCGGCGAAGTCGTTGGATTCGACAAGTGGCATATGACACACATTACAGTTGGAAGACGCTTCTTGCGGATAGTAAAAACTCGCAACGCCGTGGCCGGATACGCCGCTGACGAGGAACGAGTCGTAGTGGTTCTGACCACGCAACCACTTGTAGTGATTGAGCTCCTCGGGCAAGTGAACTTTGTGGCAAGTACTACAAAACTCGGCTGTTTGGTGAAATGGTTTCAGGTATGACGTTTTGTGTAGTTGCGGGCGTCCCTTCAGCAAGACACCGTGTACCCACTGCAGGATTTCGTCGTCACTATTAGCAAATGGATATTGTTCTGGTAAACCGATGGTGTACTCCCCGTTGCCGCGAACTCCGTTCACTACTTGTATCGCATGGCAACTTACACATGTAAGACCTGCTTGGCCGGTGGGGTGGTCCTGGAAATCGATTGTTGGATCGTCAAATAGACCGGAAAACAGTGGTACCGGATCATGACAGCTTGCACAGAATCTCGATGCTGCAACGTCGCCGTCGCGTTCGAGTACCTTGGCACGAGTGTTATTTACGGCGAAGGCGTACGCAGGATTGTTAAATGAAGCGAATCGATGTGCGCTGATCGCCCAAGTTGCGTGAATGTCTGCATGACACGCCAGACATTGGTCATTAGTCATAAGCGCATCAGCTTCTAGGTATCCGCCATGAGCGGTCTGTGCGAGTGATGGCGAAAAATCTGCGGCGACGGCTGTATCTTCAAAGTCCAGATGAAGGAACGCGACACCAGCCGCCGCAAGCACTAGACTGACGACTGCGACCGAAATACCTGACTTCCATCGAATCCTAGGTCCTACCAGACGATGCAGAATGAAAAGCCAAATCGCTACGACAGGGGTTATGACGTGCAACCAGTACGTCAGCGATCGCGTAGCGTCGTCTTTGAGCTCGAACCACGGTAGACCTCGCGTCAATGCGACGCCTGAAATAAAAAGTAGCACGACGGTTACGAATAACCCAAGTCCGAGTCTAACTGCGGTTCGGTTCGGTCTGGAAATCGCTCGACGAAGGTGCATCGCCCCGAAAAGCAACGTTGGAGCGATAACGAGTACGCCCAATACCAGATGAACAAGGAACATCACTTGGTAAAACGCGTTTTCGATGATTTGGCCAGTCATCCACTGTACGAAACTTACAAAGCTTAAATAGACCGAATCGACGACGAGCAAGGAAATGACGACCAACACTACCACCAGTAGGCGTCGCATTCCTTGGGTAATGACTGGCGTTGATAGCGGCGACGCCTTATCGGACATATGACACCCTGATTGAGTAGGGCCCGGCTTCGTGAATCATGAAGCGATCGGCCGTGATTTCAATGACTTCTAGCAATTCGATTAAGTGATAAAGAGGACCATCTCGCCTCACCTTTTGCCTCGAGCGCTAGTTCGGCAAGGTATTTTCCCATCAACGGTCCATACAGAATGCCCTTTCTACCACCACCGGTACCTATATATGCGTTTCGCGTTCTTGGTACTCGACCCAAGATCAATTCGCCATCCGGTGTTATTGGGCGTAGACAGGCTGTTTGCTTTATCACTGAATAATCAATTGGACCAGGCAGCATTCGTCGTAGTACATTAACTATCGCCCGGCGTCCTTCATTAGTTGGCGATTCGTCGAATTCAACCTGTTCTTCAGTGGTTCCAATCCACAAGAGCCCGTCTTGTTTAGTGCTCATGTAGTTGCCGTTCGTCGAAAAAGAATGTTGTAATGCAGGTCCGTCAACCTGTAATCGAAGTATTTGACCTTTCAACGGCTGAATAAAACGATTCAAATCAAACCAATCGAACGCTAGGTTAGACCACGGTCCCATTGCAAATACAAACGCGTCTCCTGTAATTAGTTCGCCGCTCCGAGTTCGGATACCAGCAACGCCGTTATTGGTACATTTGACACCGACGACCTCGTCCTCGAGGAATTCTGGTTCCGCGAGTTGAAAAAGCGAATCGGCGAGTTTCGCAGAGTCTACCTCAGCACTGTCCGTAGTTAATAGCCCTCCGAGTGCGTCGTGGGCGATGCGTGGTTCGAGTCGGTGAATGTCGGTCGCATCTAGCCAACGCGAGGAAGTTGAGCTTTCGTTAGCATGCGTGCGGAACTCACTCGCTTCCATCTCATCCCACGCGAGCGAGATGCTTGACCTTCTGCGCCATGTGGATTGGACGCTCCGTAGCGACTCCAACTCCCCGTGTAGTCTTTGATGTTCTTCAAAACTCCTCGCCGCGAACCGTGGCATTTCGGATCCCGCCTTTGATATCAAACGAGGGTGCAGACCGCCAAAGGCATAACCGGACGCTTGAGAGGCGATGCCGTCGCGTTCTATTAATGTACATCGTGCCCCAGCGAATTTTGCGTAATAGCACGTTGATACACCGACGATACCACCACCGATGACAACGAGGTCGGTCACTTAGAGATACTCAGAATGTCGATAAAGACTGAACTGTGCAGCAAATTCTGATCACATTGTTCGTTGCTGCAAACGATGTTCAGGTGTCCTTAATTGTCACGTTTAGTTTCGTTGTTTGATTGCATCAAAATCTAGCGTTAAATAGGACGTAGTGCATGTGCGACATTACCGCCCATTAGTGAAAGGGGAATAGTTAATGAAGCGATTTAAGGTCAGTTTCGCTTGTATCTTGCTAGCGTCTGGGTTCACCACGTACGGTGCTGTTGATGGCGAGATTGCGTTCACATTTAACACCTTCGCGTTTCTGTTGTGGGGCGCATTGGTGATGTGGATGTGTGCTGGGTTTACGATGCTTGAAGCGGGTTCGGTTAGAACCAAGAATGCTTCAGTGATCTGTATGAAGAACATAGGGCTTTACTCGATCGCTGGTCTCATGTATTACATCATCGGCTACAACATCATGTACGGTGATGGAAATGCATGGTTTGGCGCGCTTGATTTAGGTTTTCATTCCACTGCTGCGGAATCGGCTCTGTTCAATGGCGACGAAGGCGCGACAATCGATCCAGTTCTCGCTGAACAAAGCCATTCGAGCATGTCCATGTGGTTTTTCCAGATGGTGTTTGTTGCTACGACCGCTTCGATTATTTCTGGTACGCTTGCCGAGCGAATTCGATTGATATCGTTTTTCGCATTCGTTGTTGTCCTAACGGGATTGATTTATCCGCTCATTGGCAAATGGACATGGGGCGGCGGCTGGCTGACGGAACTCGGATTCGTCGACTTCGCCGGTTCGACGATCGTTCATTCAACCGGAGGTTGGGCTGCACTTGCAGGTACGCTGATCGTTGGTGCGCGGAGTGGCAAATTCCGTGACGATGGATCGGTTAAGGCGACTCCCCCGTCGAACGTGCCGATTGTGACGTTAGGTGTATTTATCCTGTGGCTTGGCTGGTTCGGCTTTAACGGCGGATCGCAATTAGCGCTTGGCTCTGGTTTCGATGCGATTTCCATGGGCATCATTCTGGTGAATACGAACCTTGCTGCCGCTGCCGGCTGTGTCATCGCGATCGCGATTTCTCGACCGGTATTCGGGCGAACTGATTTATTCGCTGCCCTCAATGGTGCGATCGGTGGTCTCGTTGCCATCACCGCAGCGCCAAATTTCGTTGACCACATTTGGGCAATCCCTGTCGGCGCAATCGGTGGCGCGATCTGCGTACTAGGAATGCGATTTCTTGACTTTCTCAAGGTTGATGACGTAGTTGGAGCGATTTCTGCCCACCTGTTTGCTGGTATCTGGGGAACACTGGCGGCAACTTTCACAGTTGGCGCGAATTTCTTAATCCAGTTAATCGGTGTCGCAGCGATTGGCGCAACCGTCTTTATCGCGTCGTTTGGCTTGTGGTCGCTGATCAATATGGTGTTCCGCGCTCGGATATCCGAAACCGTCGAGCAGCTAGGACAAGATGTTGCGGAACTGGGGATCGAGGCATATCCAGAATTCGTAGTAGTGCCGGAGGAGGAGCTACTTCCTGACACTGAGCGATGAATTAGTCCGTGGAATCAAGCGCACGTTGGTTTCGTGTGATCACCGTGTGCTTGTTAAGCGGCAAAAACTCAATATCTTGGATCGTGCTATCTGACCAGCGCACGGATGCGTTCACGATTACAGGCGTGGTTGGGAAAGTTATATGGATGGTGGGTGAGTTGGCCGCTAAGTAGCTACCGCCGACTTGCACCTCACCTAAATAAGGTCCTAGGTCAGTTTCAAGGAAGAGTAGCGCGTTCAGATCGTGACTCTTTTGAGAATTAAGTAAATCGACCGCTAGCCATGATCCGGTGTTGACTGTTGTGTTACGCAGCACGTAAGCGGGGGCATCCCGATTGGTCACCACTAAATCGACCGTACCATTACCATCAAGATCGCCCGCTGCTACCCCGCGGCTCGTATGTACGAGCGATTGTTCGTGGATCAGATGCGGTGGTACGAACTCGAACTTAACTGCCGCACCACCTGCGAACAGAGCGTTGGATTCGGCATAAGGATCGTCTGTTTGACTTTCGGCGGAGAGGGTGACTCGACCATTACCTTCGTAGAAATCCAATCGACCATCGTGATTGAAATCGAATAAAGCAACTCCAAAACGCGTGTAGTTCCTACTAAAGCGAGTTAAGCCGACTTTCGCACTAGCGTCTGTGAAATAAGCACCGTCGTTACGGTAAAAGGAATCTGTTTCACCTTGAATATTGACGACGATGACGTCAACATCTCTATCTTGATCGACATCGCGTGCTACGACACCCATTCCCGCTTTCGCGATGCCATGATCGTCGAACGCTGCCCCCCGTTCAGATGCTTCGTTTTCAAATTTCAAGTTCCCCCGATTAATCCATAAATGATTAGGTGATTTATCGTTCGCAACGAAAACATCCAGTTTGCCATCTCCGTTAAAGTCTGATGCGACTACTCCTAGACCGTTTCCACGGGCGAAAGCGATACCGGCGTCGATTGAGATATCGGTAAAGGTACCGTCGCCATTGTTTTTAAATAGGACATCAGGTGTCGGTCGGTCGTAATTCCCTGGATCACAGTAGTTTCTGACACCTGTGCCGTAGTCGTAACAGTCTCGTTCCGCAGCTAGGTTCCAGTCGACGTAGTTAACTACGAATAGATCGAGATAACCATCCGCATTGAAATCGCCGAACGTGGCAGCAGTGCTGAATCCATTGCTACCAACGTTGGCGTTCACCGTTTCGTCACGGAAAGTAGCGTTACCAGTATTACGAAAAAGCCGGTTCTCGCCTACATTCGTGACAAATACGTCGACCAAGCCATCGGCGTTGTAATCACCGACCGCTGGACCCATCCCGTATCCTGAATCTTCTAACCCACTCGCACGACGTCGAACGAAGTTACCTGTGCCGTCATTCAGATAGAGTTCATTCCCTACTCTCTCTTCGTTAGCTATTGCGCCACCAGACTGAATGAAGTAGACATCGAGGTCACCGTCGTTTTCGACATCGAGTAGCGCAACCCCTGCCCCCATGATTTCAGGAAGGTAGAACGATTCAGAGGCACCAGAAATATGTGTAAATGTGACGCCGGAAAGTGCGGAGACATCGGTAAACCAATAGGTCGAAGTTTCCAACTGAGATGAATCTCCGTTACAACCGACGAGCAAGCAGAAAAACACCGTAGCTGAAACATGGAGGTCGCGCGGTTGTGGATACACGCTAGTTTCCCGTTTTCCTACTGCAACTATTGACGTCCGTTTCGCTCCGGGACTGCGACTCGAGAATACGGTCGAGTCTTCTAAGTTGGTCTATTGCTTCCTTGAATGCTGGATCAAGTTCCACCGCCCGCCTGATATGACACCTAGCGTTTGAAAAATCGTCAAGTTCCGCAAAAGCGTTTGCAATGTAGTAGTGAATTTCTGCGGATTCATCTACCTGTAATGCTTGCTGAAAGGTCTCCAGTGCCTCTCTGAAATCGCGGTTCTGCGCCAAGGCAATCCCTCGCTGCAACAAACCCCAAACGTTGGCTGGATCCAGGGCGAGCGCTGAGTCGAGTAATTCGAGTGCTCTTGAACTGTTATGCGAGGCAATTTCTAGCTCCGCTAGTCCCAATATAAAGTTGACCTCGGTTGGCCAAGTCGCGTGTGCCTGTTCGAGCAGCGCGTTTAGCTTTGCTGTGTCTCCTCCTACTCTTAAACGCTGTGCTTTCGCTATCACTACTCGCTTGTTTTCTGGATACTCTTCAAAAAGTGCGTCGATGAGTTCAAACGCGCCACTTCTCCTTCCTGGTTGCGCGAGTAGATTGCGAAATCGTGTGAGTTCAGCGCTGATACTTACCTCATATGATCTCTTTTCGGCACTCAGTGGATCGGGAAAGCCGATCTGTCCTGGTATCGAGGACGATGGTGAAGAGCCAGCATCAACCGATATCCCTAGACGCGTTCGGGCTACTCTGATCAATTGCTCTACCTGAGGATGTACGTTATGCTGACCTAAGTCCTTCAAAAGATTGAGAGCAGTATTGGCGTCGTCCTCGCGAAGAGCTACTTGCGCCAGACCAACGCTTGCCGCAGTATGGGCGTCTGTGTCGAGGGCATATTGAAATGCGTTTGCTGCCTGGCTTAGTTCATCTAGCTCCAAATGCATCCTACCTTTCCAAATCCATCCCGGCGAATATTTCGAATCTAATTTCAACGCTCGATCGAGCGCGGCCACTGCTCCTTCATAATCGCCGAAACTGGCGAGAACCAAGCTTTCAAAGTAAGGCCATTTGTTGTTCGAAGGCGCGAGAGTCGCAGCTTGTCGATACCCTATAAGCGCAGAATCGGCGAATCCATTCATTTCATACGCCATCGCTAGTTCGCCGATCGCGGACGAGTTGTCGGGGGATTCTCTCACGACGCTTTGCTTGCGAGACAGAAACTTGTGGACCTCGGGATCAACATCGGTCAGGCCAACGCTGACGAGGTCATCGATTGCTGTCGCCGAATGCTGTGATACAGATTGACCACACCCGGTAAATGCACTCGTTAGCAATACCACAGAACAAATAAGAAAGTTCCGGGCGTGCATTTGTTAATCGCCGCCCGATTACTATCGAGCTACGATGCCGCTTTGGTATCGCACGTTGTATCGTGCGTGCAGCA
>JAPOVY010000082.1 GCA_026707905.1 Gammaproteobacteria bacterium
TGTTGGATGCGCGATTTGGCAGGGGTGATGGAAGATATCGCCCGTAATGATCGCTTCTTCACCGCGTGACTTGATCGATACACTCACGTGTCCGGGGGTATGACCTGGTGTCGGAACAAGCTGGATTTCATCACTCACTTGATGTGCCGAATCAACTAGATCTGCTAATCCGAGGTCGAAAATAGGTTGTACTGAGTCTTCGATAACCGGACCGTACTCTTCTTGACTCTCGAGCTGCCAGTGATGCCACTCCTCACGTGCATAGCGATAACGAGCATTCCTAAATGTAGGTAGCCACTCATCGTCGCGTCGATAGGTGTTCCAACCTACGTGATCAACGTGCATGTGTGTACACAGAACGGTATCGAAAGCATCTTCTTGAAATCCTGCATCGTGCAAATCAGTGCGAAAACTGGTCTGCATACGATTCCAACGTGGATAGTTGCGAATCTTGTCGTTGCCGATACAGGTGTCAACGATCAATAAACGATCCACGGCTTCTACGATCAAACTGTGAAACGACAATACCATCCGTGACTCTGAATCAAGAAACGGACCTATCCACTCGATCTTGTTCAATGCCTCAGCAGTCGCTTCAGGCAGAATGTACTCGCCTAGACTCGCCGATGTTAACTCAACGACTCTAGTGACTGTTACATCGCCAATCTGCCATTTCAAGTTCATGCTACGCGTTCTTGATCGTCAGACCTCCGTCCACAGGCAAGGCGACTCCGGTAACAAATGAAGCTGCCGGTAGTACAAGACTCAATGTCATATGTGCTACCTCTTCTGGTACTGCATAGCGCTTCAGAGCCACGCGTCGGCGAGCGTATTCTTGCTTGTTCGCCTCGTCGATATTCGCAGTCATTCCGGTGCGAATTGGTCCCGGGCAAATGCAATTCACCGTTATTCCCTCAGTGCCAAACTCAACGGCGAGGGAGCGTGTCAGTCCGATGACTCCTGTTTTGGCGGTTGTGTATGCACTAATTCGTTTCGTTGCACCCAGTCCTTCAGTCGATGCAATGTTGACGATCCGGGCACTGTCAGATTGCCTTAAATACGGAAGAGCGGCGCGAATCATCCGTACGTGCGCGGTGAGCATCGTGTTGATACCACGTTCCCAAATTGCCTCATAGTCGTCTGCATCAATGGGTCCTCCCGCGCCGATCCCCGCGTTATTAACCAGAATGTCCAACCCGCCGAAATGTTCAGCTACCTCGACAACACATGCTTCGATCTGTGACGCATCCGTCACGTCTAGATGCCATCCTCTCGCAACGTATCCTGCTGACGTGATACGCTCAACCACATGCTCCTGTGCCTCAATCGAAACGTCAGTCAGAGCAACCTTTGCTCCTTGCTCTGCGAACAATTCGGCAGTCGCTTGACCCATACCACTTGCGGCTCCCGTAACAAGCGCGACTTTACCTTCAATAGAGCGGCTTAATTTGGTCAACGACATTGTTTTTGATACTCAGGTTTTCGATTTCGAACGAAAGTCAGATATTTAACGCCACCCGTGTTGAACGACGCAAAAATGTGCATATCGGGATTCGAAAACTTAAAATCCGCACCTCAAATTCAGGGGTCGTTAGCTCAGTTGGTAGAGCACCAGGCTTTTAACCTGTTGGTCCTGGGTTCGAATCCCAGACGACCCACCAATTCGTGTGGGGTGTATACCGAAGACATGGTTTACACTCTCTCTGGTTCGATGTAATGGGGATCCCTGTATTGTGATGATCGAACCTAACGCATCTTTCCTCGCTCAATGCGAATCGGGGAATTCGCTTCGACTATCCTGTTTTGAGATACTTGGTCCGACGGTTACCTTAACTCTTGCGCGTACGTATCCGCGAGGCGCGCGGCATCGTGATCCGGGAACTCCGCGATAACACGATCTAAATACTCAAGAGCACGCGTAACGTTGCCTAATTCGTGGTACACCATTCCGAGCTTAGCGAGCGCTTCAGGGATGCGTGCGTGATCTGAATATAAGGTCACCATCTGTACGAAAAACTGGCGCGATTTCTCTAAATCCTTAGGATCAACATTTCTATATATCTCTGCTAACCAATACATTGCGTCCGGTACACGATCCCCGTTCGGAAATGTGTCAACAATCTGTTGAAATAGTTCTGCCGCTTGGATGTACTCCTCAGCGTCAACAAACGCCATCCCGCGGCGATACATGCCAGTTTCGGAATTAATGTCTTCGGCGGTCAGAGCATCTTCGGGTGCAAGTTCGCTACCGAGTTGCTCACGCAAACGACGATCAATATCCAGGAATCGGCGGCGATTCATATGCCGCTCTTCTTGGTACAAGTGTTCTAGTTCTTCGACTCTGCCGTGAAGAATCGAATACTCTCGTTCCAGCGTCTGAATTCGAGTGAACAGCGTCAGCAATCGCTCATCTGCGGATTGCTCTCTCGGTTGTCGATCGACTTCAGTCAACCGACCTGCATCTGTTTCGAGTACCTGTAATGCGTCAACAGGTTGCGTGGGAGTCTCGCCGTCGGGCGATTCAATCTGATCGGAAATTTCAGATTCATGGTTCTCACCGAGTGATACGAGCCCGGCGAGAACCATGAACGCTGCTAAAGCTGGCTGGAAGCGGCTGACGTCAACCTCACTAGTTCGTTATCCGTTGCCGGTGCGCTTCACTCGTACTTCAGCTCTACACGTCGGTTTTTTGCCCAAGCTGCTTCATCCGAGCCAGTGTCAACCGGGCGTTCTTCTCCAAAACTCCGCGCTGACATCTGTGAAGGTCTTACCCCATTCGCAAGGAGGAAATCTTGGACTGCCATGGCGCGACGTTCGCCAAGCGCAAGATTGTATTCCCGTGTTCCGCGTTCGTCACAGTGTCCTTCGATGACCACTGATTGATCGCGATTTCGGTTAAGTCGAGTCGCGTGTTGCTGCAATACACGGAAATCACCGCTCCCGATTTCCGATTCGTCAAACTCAAAATTAACGACGGAGCGAATCACGCTACCGTCTGCATCGACTGCTACGGTTGTTCCGTCGGGCAAATCCATGAAGTCAGGTATCTCCTCGACCTCAGGTTCCGGAACTGGTGCGGGTTCTGACGGTTCTGGTCTTTCGTCTACGACCACTGGTTCCTCTTCTACTGGCGTACCACAACCGGTCTGGCTAGCGCATGCAGTCAATAGACCACACACCAACAATAAGGCGATCCATGCGCCATTTTTCAAGTGGGACATCAATGTCTCTCCGTATTTCTACTCGCCTAGCGCTCGACGAAGGTTGTAGTTAGCGGCAAATAAGGCGACCACGCAGGTTCAATTACATCGCCGGCCGGGGACGTTAATTTGTACTCAACTTCACCGCTGACCGACACTATGGATAGTATACCCTTTCTGTTTGATTTAGTTGAATACATCATCATAACGCCGTTCGGTGCGACGGACGGCGACTCGTCGAGAACATTCGATGAGAGTATCCGTGCTGCACGATCACCCGCTAAATCGCGCCACGCAATGTGAAAGCCGGTCGGGGACCGATGAACGAAAATGAAGTTCGTACGATCGGGCATGACACGAGGACGGGCGTTGTAAGTGCCCTCATACGTTAATCGCGCAACTCGAAGTGAGTCCAGACTAACGCGATAGATCTGCGGGGAACCACCTCGATCAGACGTAAATATCAAATTCTCACCGTTCAACTCCCACACGGGTTCGGTATCAATCGCGCGATGATTCGTGATCCGACGAATGACATTCGACGCAATCTCAATTGTGTAGATATCGGGATTTCCATCACGCGACAAAACCATTGCGATGTAATCACCGTCTGGTGAAAAAGCGGGTGCGCTATTGATCCCCTCAAAATTCGCTAGTAAACGTGATTGACCAGTCTCGAGATTGATGATGTGAATCGCTGACGACCCCGCCGCGAACGAGACATACGCTAAATGCGTGCCGTCTGACGACCATGCCGGTGAGAGAATTGGCTGATCCGAGACCAAAATCGGTATTTCGCGTTCGCCGTCGAAATCTGCAATCATCAAAGTATGCCGTTCATCTACTTGCGTTCGGTTCTCCACCAAAACGTAGGCGACGCGCGTTGAAAACGCACCTCGAACACCTGTCATTGCTCGGAACACTTCATCTGATACATGGTGCGCGAGCGAGCGAGGATCTTCAACCTGACCTTTTACTTGGGCAGATAGCAGAATCCTTTCCTGATTGACATCGATAACTTCGAAATCTGCAACCAATAAACCCAATCCGTCGATAAACACACTACCAACAACGACGTAATCGGTACCTAATACGCGCCAGTCGTGGTAAACGACTTCCTCCGCGCTACTAGGCAACGAAAGCATGTTTGCTTCATCAACTGGTCGGAATTGCCCACTACTACTCAGATCGGAATTGACGATCGGCGTGATATCAATTGCGTTTTCGTAGATTCTGAAGGGAACTATCGCAACTGGTGCTAACGTATCGACGCCCCGATCAATCACAATCTCGAATGGGGAACACACGTTCGCGACGAATAACAGTGCTACAACCAGCGAACGCTTCAACGTAGTAAATCCTCAGGTTTAAAGTTCAATGTGAACGACCGAAAACTCGACTCAAACAACGCTAGGTCATCCGGCACCGTGAACGGCGCGGCGCGTCTAACAGCATTTAATGCCGAACGGTCAAACGCTGCATCGCCGCTCGATTCGATCACCCCCACAGTATTCAAGTCACCTGATGGAAACAGCTCAACGAGCACGATTGCCGACATGTCATTACGTGCACTCGGTGGTCGTGACCAGTTTTGAACAATAGCTAGATAGATTTCTGTGATGTATATCTGAGAAACATCTTCAATCGCCTCTAGTGTTTCCGCGGTTAATTCTTCCCCGACGGCATCCCGAAAAGCGCGGTTCCGGAGTTCCGCCAAACGAGCTTCACGCTCTCTTCTTAATCGTTCTAGTTGCTTTATTTCGTCTTCGAGATCGATCGCATCTGGTGCCTTTCTCTCGTCGTTCGTATCAGACGTCTCGGGCGCGATTACGTCATTCGATACTGCGGGAACCGCGATTTGGGGGCGCATGCGGATCAATCGAGCCTTAAGCGGTCTCGGTTCGAAGATCGTTTTCTTAGCTTCAGGTGTCAAAGTCTCAATCGCTGCTTGTAGTGATACGAATAAAGTCACATGAAGCACCAAAGCCACTACGAATGCGATCGCGTAGCGTCTTACATAGACGATGGTTCTGGTCACAAGGATGGTGGTTCGGTCAACAATCCCACGCTTTCAGCACCAGCTTGCTGCAAAATCGTCATGACGCTTACGATGGTCCCATAGGGGAGTTCTGTGTCGCCACGCACAAACACTGGAACGTCCGGTCGCGCACGTAAGACTCGCATCGCACGATCTTGTAGTTCGGTCTGCGAGATACTCTCTTCCTCCCCGTCGTCGCCGCCTACGTTTAAGAAAATCGAACCATCGCGCTGAATGCTCACGATCAGCGGTTCCTGCTCACTCCGTTCCAGCGGCTCGGAGGGTTCTTTCGGTAAGTCAAGCTGGATCCCTTGCGCAAGCATCGGTGCAGCGGCCATAAAGATCACTAGCAGTACCAACATCACATCAATATATGGCACGACGTTGATTTCGGACATCGGCCTTCGTCTTGCTGCAGGCATTTACGGACTCCTGGCTTGTGACGCTCGGAATAGGATCGATATCAATTCGTCAACGAACGACTCATAACCTTTTGTCAATACTTCAACGCGCGCTGAGAAACGGTTAAATGCAATGACAGCAGGAATCGCGACAAACAAGCCGATCGCCGTTGCGATAAGCGCTTCTGAGATTCCAGGCGCTACCGAAGCTAGCGTCGCTTGACTGAGATTGACCAGTGAACGAAACGAATTGATGATGCCGATAACCGTACCAAACAATCCAATGTAAGGCGCGGTCGACCCCAATGTCGCCAAAAAACCAAGATGTAACTCGAGGTTCATTTCCTCTCTCGTTACAGCGACTCGTGTCGCGCGTTGCACCCCCGTCATGATTGCATCAGCGTCTGCGTTTTGCTCGCTCAAACGTTCGAATTCGCTGAAGCCAGCAAGAAACACGGATTCGATACCAGTCGGCTCTGCTTCGTTTGAGATGTCGCCGAAAATGTCGCGTAAATTTCTTCCACTCCAGAAGAAATCCTCAAACGATTGGAGATCCCGTAATGCTCGGCTTAGTGCTAACCATCGCTGCACGATCATGGTCCATGAGACGAGCGAAGCCAACATGAGACCAATGATGATCGCAAGGACGGGCCATGATGCGCCGGCGATCAGAGAATAGACGGATAAGGGTTCATTCATGCGGTGCGATTCTACGTGTTAGTTTCACTTGAGTTAGAACAGATCTCCGTCAGTCGGAGGCAAGTCCAGATCGAGATGACGAATCCCTAGATCTGTGACGGTACGACCGCGCGGTGATTTCATGATGAAACCTCGTTGGATCAGGAACGGTTCAACGACATCTTCCAATGTCACTGTCTCTTCGCCAAGTGCCGCCGCCATGGTTTCAAGTCCTGCAGTCCCTCCAAACTTTTCTATCAGCATCGTAAGGTATTGCGTGTCTAGTGTATCAAGACCAATCGAATCTACGCCAAGTCTTGCTAATGCTTCGCGTGCGGTTTCGATTGCGGCACGACCATCGCCTTCCACCTCAGCGAAGTCGCGTACCCGTCTTAATAACCGATTCGCAATGCGCGGCGTTCCTCGCGCCCGATACGCGATCTCCTTCGAAGCGGTGTCATCAATTTCAAACTGGAGTTTCGAAGCTGAGACACGCACGATTTCAGTTAGTGCCTTGTCATCGTAATATGCCAGCTTGACTTGATGCCCAAATCGATCCCGAAGCGGTGAAGTGAGCATTCCTGCCCTCGTTGTCGCACCGATTAATGTAAACGGTTGTAATCCGATCCTTACTGCCTTCGCACCAGGTCCTTCTCCGATCAAAATATCGAACATCAGATCTTCCATCGCCGGATAGAGTATCTCCTCGATGTGCGAAGGTAACCGATGTATCTCATCAATGAACAGGACTGAATATGGCTCAAGTTGTGTCAATAGCGCAGCAACGTCGCCGCGTCGCTCGATGACCGGTCCTGATGTCTGACGAAACGACACACCGCGCTCGTTCGCAATGATTCTTGCAATCGTAGTTTTGCCCAGTCCCGGCGGACCATAGATAAGAACATGCTCTAACGCCTCATTACGCTTTTCAGCTGCCTTGATCGCGATTGACAGCTGATCCTTTACATGATCTTGTCCAATAAACTCCTTAAATACCGAAGGTCGAAGCATCGTTTCGTAGCGCTTGTCATCGTCACTACTAACGCTACTCACGGGTGAACCATCCGCGTCGCTTGGACTCAAACCTTTGTTCCTATCAAGCGAAGTGCTCGTTGTATGAGATCTCCCACATCTACACCGTCCTCGTACGCTTGTGAAACCGCATCTTCGGCTTCAAGACGGTGGAATCCTAGTTGACGGAGTGCTGTAATCGCCTGTGACGCGACCGATGCAATCGTTGCGTATCCTGAATCGGACTCAGCGTCCGTTCCATCGGTTGAGAGTCCCCATTTAGGCACGTCATCACGCAAGGTAAAAACGATGGACTCGGCCGCTTTCGCCCCGATGCCTTGAGCGACTGTAAGCATCTGATGATCGCGGCTATCGATTGCTTGAGCGATCTCACGTCCGCTCAGTTCGGAGCAGAGGGATGCGGCCGACTTCGGTCCTAATCTGGTTACACCAAGTAGCTTTCGGAAGACCATTCGATCAACGATGCTCTCGAATCCATAAAGTTGCTGAACGTCGTTGACAACGGATAGATGAGTATGTAAGACGATCGGATCACCGAGCGTCACGCGATCGCGAAGGCGTCTCGGGATCACGACGTCATAGCCAACACCGTTGACATCGACTAACGCAAGATTGTCATCAAGGGCCGCCAATACGCCACTTAGTCTGCCGATCATGACGAAGAATTATCGGGGCTCTAATCCTCGATCGATGGAAGATCGATATCGGGTTGTGTGTAAATCGCAGATCGCGACCGCGAGCGCGTCTGCACTATCCGTGTCTGGCGCTTCCTTTAGGTTCAAGAGCACTTTGACCATGTATTGGACCTGCTCCTTCGTTGCGCGCCCCGATCCTACTGTTGCCTGTTTGATCTCTCGCGGAGCATATTCCGCAACGGTCAAATCCTGCACCGCAGCCGCGGCGATCGCGACACCACGTGCTTGACCGAGCTTGATTGCGGTCTGAGGGTTTTCCGCGACAAATGACGATTCGATAGCAAAACGATCAACGTCATTCTCGGTAATCAGATTTGACACGCCGATGTGGATTTCCCGTAAACGCAACTCCATCGCTTTGTTGCCGAGTTTTAACACACCGTGAGCAATATGGTGTAACTCATTCCCGTCCGCCTTAACAATTCCCCATCCCGTGAAACGGGAACCGGGATCAATGCCGAGAACGGTTGCCATGACTAACTCTCGTCGATTACGAACGTCCCGTTTGTATAAACGTTTTGAACGTCGTCGAGGTCCTCCAGAGCTTCCATCAGCGTATGGATTTTCTCTGTTAGCTCCACGTCGCACATGACGGAGTTGTCCGGAACCATCGCAACTTCATTATGGTGCGGTTCCAGCTCACTCGCTCGAAACAGATCGAGTACTGAACCGAATTGCTCGAACGACGTTAGGACCGTAATGCTGCCGTCGTCTTCTGACTCAATGTCATCTGCGCCCGCGTCAAGCGCGATTTCCATCACGGTATCTTCATCGGTCCCTGGCTCGAACTGCAAGACTCCTCGTCGTTCAAACATATACGCTACTGAGCCGTCCGTACCCAGATTGCCGTTGTACTTGCTGAACGCATGTCTTACTTCAGCAACGGTCCGATTTCGGTTGTCGGTCATCACTTCGACGAGAAATGCGACGCCGCCTGGGCCGTAACCTTCGTAAGTCACTTCATCAAGATGCCCTTCTTCGCCGCCGCCTGCACCACGAGCGACGGCGCGATCAATCGTGTCCCGTGGCATATTCGCGCCTAACGCGCCATCCACGGCAGCACGTAAGCGCGGGTTGTCCTCAGGCGACCCACCACCCAATCGTGCAGCTACGGTCAATTCCCGAATCAGCTTGGTCCAGATCTTCGCGCGTTTAGCGTCCTGCCGAGCCTTGCGGTGCTTGATGTTTGCCCACTTTGAGTGACCTGCCAACGTGACTACCTTGTCTGAAGTCCTAGTTCGCGGAGCTGCAGCCTATCAACCTCGTTGGGCGCGCTCGTTAACAAACACGTTGCAGATTGCGTCTTCGGAAACGCAACAACGTCTCGAATCGAATCGGTCCCAATCATGATCATGATGAGACGATCGAGCCCTAACGCGATACCTCCGTGCGGAGGACAACCAAGTTCGAGAGCCTCCAGGAGAAACCCAAACTTAGCGGTAGCTTCCTGTCCCATCTTGAGCACGTCGAATACTGCACTTTGCATTTCTGGATCGTGGATCCGGATCGACCCGCCGCCCAACTCATATCCGTTAACAACGATATCGTAAGCGTGTGCGAGTTGATCTGCCGGATTTTCACGCAAGTCTGAAAGTGCGCAAGCGGGTTGGGTGAATGGGTGGTGAGCGGGTGAGAGATCCTTACCGTCCGTTTCAAACATGGGCCAATCAACGACCCAACAAGGCTGAAAACCCTCTCGTTCAACGCCAACGAGATCCGCTACGTGATTTCGAAATAGTCCCAGTGAATCGTTCACAACTTCATTACGGTCTGCACCAAAAAACACGATATCGCCTTGTTGTGCGCAGACGCGTTCGAGTATCTTGAAGATCGTGTCCTGCTCGAGGAACTTGAGTATCGGCGATTGGAGCCCATCGACACCGCGATCCAGTTCGTTCACCTTGATGTAAGCAAGTCCCCTGGCACCATGATCTTGGACGAAATCGACAAGGTCGTCGAGCTGTTTACGCGACAACGCATCGACAGCACCAGGTACATTGATCGCTGCAACTCGTCCGTCTGGATCGTTCGCTGGATTTTTGAACACCGCGAAATCGCAGTCCTTCACGATATCATCAACGTTGATCAGTTCGAGTGGATTACGTAGATCCGGCTTGTCCGACCCATAGCGATCTAGTGCCTCCGCATGGGTCAATACAGGGAATCGGCTTAACTCCACGTCAAGCGTTTCCTTGAACAACCCTACGAGCATGCGTTCGGTAATGGCCATCACGTCCGACGGTTCAACAAACGAGGCTTCGACGTCAACCTGCGTAAATTCAGGCTGTCGGTCATGTCGGAGATCTTCGTCGCGGTAGCATCGCGCAATCTGGTAATACCGATCGATACCTGCCATCATGAGCATCTGCTTAAAGAGCTGTGGCGACTGTGGTAATGCGAAGAACCGACCTTGTTGGGTGCGACTCGGAACTAGAAAGTCGCGAGCACCCTCCGGCGTTGATTTGGTCAGCGTCGGTGTTTCGACGTCGACAAAATCTTCACGTTCAAGGAATTGGCGAATGAAAGACGTGACACGACTCCGTAACCTAAGTTTGGCTTGCATCTCCGGACGTCGCAAGTCGACATATCGATAGCGTAAGCGGATATCCTCTCCCGGTTGTGAGTACTCGTTTAACGGAAAAGGAATGGTGCGCGACCGATTCAAAATTGTGATCGAATCACCGAGAACCTCGATTTCGCCCGTCGCCAAATCTGGGTTAGTTGCGCCATCAAGACGCGCGCGCACACGTCCCTCGAGCTGTACGACGAACTCGCTTCGTACGTCGTCCGCAATTTCAAACGCGGCAACCGTATCTGGATTGAACACGACTTGAACAAGACCTCGATGGTCGCGAAGATCTAAGAAGATCACGCCACCATGGTCGCGACGACGATGCACCCAGCCGCAAAGCTCGACGCGTTGATCGATATGGTCCTTTCGAAGGGCACCGCAATAGTGTGTTCGCATTGAATTAGTATCTTGGGAGTTAGTCACGCCAAAACGTCTGACGCGACGAAAGGCGACTTAAGGCGAAGTCGCAGTTTCAGAGGATGATGATGAATTCGACGAGTCCGATGAATTAGAGGATTTCGATTCAGATTTCTCTGAAGTCGAGTCATTCCCCTCGGAATCGCCGTCACCGCTGGCTCCTGATTTGGAGTCGCCATTGCTCGAATCTTCATGTAGCTGGCGTTTCTGACCGGACTTGAAGTCGGTCTCATACCAGCCGGAACCCTTTAATCGAAAAGCGACCGCGGAAATCTTCTTAACTAAAGATGCTGTCTCACACTTCGGGCAGTCCGTGAGCTTGGGATCGCTCATTTTCTGGATTGTTTCGAATTCGTAGCCACATGCTTGGCACTGATATTCGTAAATCGGCACAGATTAATCCGTACACGTTGAAGGGAATGGCGCGAAATTCTACAAACGCGTCTCGGAATTCATAGCGCGAAGGCGCTTGCTCAAGAACAATCCAACCGAAAAACGCACTTGGCAAAAAATCTCGCTAGGCGCTCGTATTAACTCGAACTCGAGCAAGACGACACGCATCGTCACACGTGTTTCACTATGAGTCCTTCAACGTGAAACACAATAACACGCATTTTGATAGGTCGGAACGTATGTATTCGTAAAATCTCAATCGGCTCGGTATAACAGTTCGCGTTAGTCTGAGCAGTTCTACTTTTCAATAAGGTTAAGGTAAATGGCAGCTAGGTCACGCGCGAAAGCGCCAGCGAAAAAAACAGCTTCGAGGAGAGCTCCCGCAAAATCGGCCAAAACCCGATCTAGAAAACCAGCAAAGAAAGCCGCACCGGCTAAGAAGATCGGTCCTGTCATCCGGACAAAGCTCCGTAAGAATGATGTGATAAACCTGATTTCTGACGAAACCGAAGTACCAAAAGATCAGGTTCGAAAGGTTCTCGAACAACGCGAAGAGATTATTGAGCGCGCCCTTAAACCTCGGAGCATCGGGGTATTTCAAGATGGCAGCTTAGTGAAATTCGAACGTTATCGTCGAAAAGCAACGAAGAAGCGCGTCGGTCGCAATTTGAAGACCAACGAACCTATTGAGATTCCTGCTAAACCCGCTCAGAATGCGGTCAAGGTTAAGAAACTCACGAAACTCAAGAGTATGGTAGGCGGCTAACGTAATTAACGCACCGCCGCGGGTCTCCTTGCGCGGCGGTGTCTACTCTTTGCCTCCAAACTAACCAAGCTTACGTAGGCGCGGGTGCACAGCCTCCATACCTACGAATGATCTGAACCATCCTAATCTGACAAAGCCCTGTAAATAGTTGTGCTTGCCTCGCAAGTACTCGCGCCCACATTGCGCGATGATCCAGCCAATGCGGATGTAGTTTCCCACAAACTACTGTTGCGCGCTGGCTATATCCGTCAACTTGGATCAGGCTTGTTCACGTGGTTGCCGCTCGGCCTTCGCGTCGTACAGAACGTTGAGAAAATTGTTCGGGAGGAATTGAACCGTACCGGAGCCCAAGAAGTCCTCATGCCTGTGGTGCAACCGGCGGAAATTTGGGAAGAGAGTGGTCGCTGGGCTGCTATGGGTCCAGAACTTCTGCGCATCATCGACCGACACGAACGGCACTATTGCTTCAGTCCAACGCATGAAGAGGTCGTTACCGACGTTCTTCGCCAATCGATAGATAGCTATCGCGATCTGCCGCTGAATCTGTATCAGATCAACACTAAATTCCGCGACGAAATCCGTCCTCGATTTGGATTGATGCGTGCGCGTGAATTCATCATGAAGGACGGTTATTCGTTTCATCTGGATGATCCATCGCTCGACGACAC
>JAPOVY010000004.1 GCA_026707905.1 Gammaproteobacteria bacterium
GTTTGATGAGAGTGCGGCGCCGGGATTTGTTTCTCTTGAAGGATATATAGCTGGGCGAATTGCCATCGTTGGGCTCGAAGCGTGTGAAGATCTATCGCGTCAGTGCTTCTTGGAATCCTTTGAAACGACGGATCCCATCAACATCTCCGGGCTAGCTTTGCAGTATGGTCCGGACGACAATCAAGGTTCCGACAAGGTGATCATCACAGTGATTGATGAACAAGGCAACGTCGCACCAATATCGAATCTCGTAGAGCAAGGGTCATGAGCAATCTGACTGTTACAGTTCGAACGACGTTTGTGAAGCTTGTCTGGCTTGGCGTTTCGATAGCGACTACGCTATCGGGTGTCGTTGCCTTTGGGAATTCGGACCTTTCAGATGTCAATAAACCGGAATTCCAGTCGACGGTCGCTGCATTAGCGGTAGCTCGACATTCAAGATCGTTAGCTGACGCGGCATCGACAAGAACACACGCCGACATGTCGCCCGAGGCGATGGCAAAAGCCAGAGCCTCGATCGAATTTGATGCAGAGCAAATCAACCATCAGCTTGATTTGTTGGCGAACGCTGGTCAACCAGGTGCAGCGACGCGAATACGCCAGCTGCTAAACGAACTGCTGAACAGTGCAAATCAACTAGAAGACGGTCGGGCACAGTTCGCGCAAAGCCTACGCGACTCGCAGAATCGCCGTCAACAGCTAGTCGCTGAGACTAGTTGGCAGCTTCTTCCGGCGGCCGTTGCGAGTGAGGATGATCTATTTCATCGCATTATTTCTGAAACAAGGACTACAGATCATCCTTCATCGCAATTGCGTAACTCGGTATCGGTCGAGAACTTACTGCTCTATAACCGACTTGCGCTTTTGAAGCAACAAATTGATCAAGGCTATATTGCGCTGGAAGTGGCGACTAGGCAGACGGACAGTGAGTTCATCGGCACCGTAGAAGAAGCGGTGAACCTGGCAATGTATCAACTTCGAGAGAACGTCGATGCCCTCTCCGATGTCGAGTACGAGGAACTAGATCCCAAGCTAATCGTGCTTGCTCGAGATTTGGTGGACGAAGCGTACGGCGAAACAAATTTGATTGAACTGATGAAGACTCGTTTGAGATTAGACGATCGAGAAGCGCGTCTTGCGGACAACATAACCAGAACGTCATCCGCACTCCAAAGCGAAGTCCACGAAGTTCTAGAAAAATCAATCGACGAAATTAGAGGCGAAGAGACCGAACGGGAAACAGCTAACGCTCTGTTGGCCGCATTAGCAGTAAGTCAACACGCGTCTAGGACGAATTCAAATTCGTCAGGTGAAACCACTGCTAATACACAAGCGTCAGATTTACCAGAGATGCGGACGACCATCGACAGACATATGTCCGGTATGCGTCAAGGATTGGCGACTCTAAGCGAGCTCGGATACGGCAGTGAAAGTGCTCGCTTGTTGCTACAAATCGATCATATGACGTCGAACACTGAAGGCATCCTGAATGGCCGCGCTGAATTGGCCGAAGCCTTGCAGTCGGCCGCGCGTGAAAGGGCGCAGCTGCGGAGTTTCGTGGATTACCAACTGGAACCCGCTGTAGTGTCAAGCTTGGATAACCAGCTCTATTACATGTTGACCGGGAGGAGCGAGTCTAGGGCAGAAGGTTCCATCGAGTCTGATCATTTGTCGCACGACGAATTCTTACGTTTCTGGCATCTGGCATCCGTCAACGATTCAATATTCGGTACGTTCTCTGGGCTAATCATCGCAATCATCATGACGGATGCTACTTGGATCGCGGTGGGTGAAGAGCGATTCAACACGTCATCTCACCGTCTTGCGAAGAGTATCGATTACCTATCACAAGCGGGGGGCGCGGAAGTCGATTCACAGTTAGTTCCGCTCGCGCGGCAATTCATCGGATTCGGAAATGGGGAGTCGAATGTCTTCGACTCGCTTCGACATCGATTGCCTCTAGTCGCGATCGAACGAGAATTGATTCAAGCCAATCAACACGCTTTCGCCGAACTTCAGGTAGGTATTGATTCGTTAATCGACTCGATAATCCGGGAAGCAGATTCGTCAAGCTGAAAGTTCAGCATTGATGTTTATTCCATACCAAGCGATCGAATCGCCGTTCTGTAATTCGCACGTCATCAATGGTCACTGTCATCGAAGTTTTTACCTATTGCACTGGGAGTTAGTTTGAATTCCAAGACCTGCATGCGAAGAAATTTTCGCTACCTCGCGATGCTAGTGCTTCCCATGCTCTACCCCTTACCTACATCCGCAGACGAGCATGAAGGTTTGGAAGAAGTAATCGTGACCGCACAGAAGATAGAACAGAACTTAGAAGATGTTCCGTCATCAGTTTCGGTGCTTCCCGGTTCACTTATCGAGGAATCTGGCGCCGACAACATTTCCGATCTTAACGGTACGGTACCTAACGTAATCTTGCAGGATATGGTGTTCATTACGAACACTGCGAACATGGCGATCAGGGGGATCGGATTCTTCGACACGGACCCATTCGCTGATCAAAAAACGCAAGTACTGGTCGATGGCATCCCTCACGCCCGTGTGACAGGTTTAGGTCACGACCAAATTGATGTAGAGAGAGTCGAAATCCTACGTGGTCCTCAGGGGACGCTCTTCGGGCGAAATAGTCTAGCGGGAACAGTCAACATCATTACCCGTGCTGCTGATCAGGATCCGGGCATTGCTGTTCGCGCCGCGGTAGGCGAATACGGACTATCAAAGTTTGTCGTATCAGCCGAATCGGGCGAAGTCATTAACGATTCTCTCCGGACGCGGCTGACAGTGTCCAAGCGAAACTATGACGGTCATATCACGAACGCTTTCAATGGTAATCGTCTTGGGGTGCAGGATTCAAATATGCTGCGATTGAAACTGGACCACAGTATCTCGAACGTAGCAACCACACTGACTTACTACCGGGTTGACGAGGAATCGGACGGTATAGCGACATCGAACGTGATCCAAGATCCATACGGTACGGCAGATGGCGATGTCCATCTAGTCAATATGGATACGGACGGATTCAACAATTCCAATGAGAGCGGATTCACCTTGCTTTCAGATATCGAATTCGAGTCTGGCACCGTATATATTGCGGCGAATTCTCACGATAGTGATTTTCTGCTATATACAGACCTCGATGGGCGAGCGGGTGCACAGCCACCTGCGCGCGGTCCAAACCCTAGACTCAACGTAAATATTGGATTCGATATCGACCATGGACAGGATAGCGTTGAAATCCGTTTCCACGATGCCCACAGCTCGCGCTGGGACTATGTTTTAGGCGTATTTACTTTTCGAGAGAGTGCTCGACGGTTTTTCTATCAAAATATCGGACCGCCTTTTTCGGCGACGTTTGCGTTCGAAGACGCAGCTCGAACCACCATTGCGGAGCAGCGAACTAACAGCATCGCGGCATTTGCTCAAACCGACTTTCGTTTGAATGACCGTTTCGTTTTAATCGCTGGTGGGAGAATCACTCAGGATGAAAAGGACGTGACCGTCAGCAATTTCGGGTTGCCAGCGCCTGCTCCTCAAAGACCGCCCATCGTTTTAAACGCGAAAACGACTTGGGATCAACCTACTTGGAGGCTGGGAACCAAGTATGAATACTCCGATTCATTGATGGGCTACGCGACCATTTCTACAGGGTACAAATCAGGCGGATTCACCAGTCGAGCAACCGTACCGGAAAACGTTGGACCGTACGATGCGGAATATGTAACGAATTACGAAAGTGGGGTAAAAGCCAATCTATTTAGTAACCACTTACGCCTTTCTGCAGCAGTGTTCTATGCGGATTACGAAGATCTAGTCGGGTTTGTGCGTCGCACGAATGCTACTGGCCGAGGGAACGAACCCATCAATGAAAATTTAGGCGATGTGGACATTAAAGGTCTTGAATTCGAGAGCGATTGGTTGTTGCGACCGAATCTCAACGTCGATTTCGCGGTCGGTTTGTTAGACGCGAAATGGCGCAACTTCGCTGTGGATCTCAATAACGATGGAATCGTTACCGACAATTCCGATCTCGATGTATTAATGGCACCAAGTCTAACCGCCTATGGCGCGATCAATTACACCTCGTACCTCCGTGAGAGTGCTCTGGATTTCAGAATTGAAGCACGCTATCAGTCTCGATACAACTCATTTGGTGAAAGCAACGATGAGATTTTCTACCGTCCTGGAACGACGATGGTTAATGGATCAATCAAGTTGACATGGGGAGCGCGTGGGAACGGCGTATCTCTTTTCGGTCGAAACTTAACAGACAAAGACGCGCCGAAGCTAACGATTGGAGCATCGATATTTCCGGTTGCTGTTTACGAACCACCGCGGGTATTAGGGGTGGAATTGCGATTGAATATCTGAGTATCGGTAAACGATTCACTTACTACTTTGACAGTAAAGGTCCTGAGCTAGATGGGATGCTGAACGAGCGTTATAAACAGCGCTCAAGTTAAGTACGTTCCTTACTAAATTGTGTTAGTTGTGGTGACAAATTAGTCGCCTATGTATCAGGTCGGAACACGCGAGAAATAAAGTTACTGTGAGGTCGAAACGGTCGTCCACGGTTTAGTATCGCTTCCATGCGTACCTTTGCTTGATTATGTATATGACCCGGGTCTTCTTCAGCTTCTGCGAGAATGTAGAAATCCCCGGACTGAATCGCTTGGAATACCATATCTGCACAACGACTCGGCGGCATTCCGTGATTCTTGAACCTCTCGACAAGAGCCTCAGTTGCTGGAGACGTTGGTGTTGGACCACCGAAGCGTTCTGGTCGATGCGTACCCGACCGAACAATGTTGGTACCTACGACGTTAGGGCAGAGTACGTGTACGGACAGGCGACCTCGCAATTCTTGGTAGAGCGCCTCGCATAGCGCGACACATGCATGTTTGGTCACACCGTAAACGCCTTGCGCAGCGCAAAGACCGTCCTGTGACGACGTTGCGACGAACGATCCTGGTGCATTCTGCTCTAGCATCTTTGGCACGAAGTGCCGCACAAAATGTGCAACGCCTTTCACATTGACCCCTAGAACGAAATCCCAGTCGATGTCACGGGCACCGATGACGCCGCCGCCGGCGCCGACACCAGCGTTACAGACCAATAGTGAAATCGGAACGTCCGGCATCTGTTCTACGATTGCGTTCTGTAGTGAAAGAACGCTTGCTTCGCTTGAAACGTCGACTTCGATTCCGGTGACGCGTAGCTCGTTGCTATCAGCTATGCGCTTAAGTTTCGCCTCTGCTACCTTGATCGCGTCGCCGTCGATATCCGCGATGACAGGATGCAATCCATGCGCAATGGCAACTTCCAAAATAGCGTATCCAATCCCGGACGCACCGCCAGTGACGATGGCTAATCCGCCTGCAAGTTTCGATAGGTCTCGGTGCGCGTTATTGTCGGTTGCCTGCTCGATAGCCACTTCTGAGTTTCGCCGCTCTAGTTAGCCAGCGGATTGCCGCGCCTCCATGTCAGCGACGACTTCACGCATACCTTCCCATTCATGCCACATATTGCAGATGGCGTATTTCGAGCGCTCCCATGGATTGTTACCTTCCTCGTATTCGAGCCATTCGCCACGCTGACCTCGGTCGGGGTGATCTGACACGCCATTCACCATATGACTTGGCTGGCGGCTCTTGTTTCTAATTCGGAAGATGATGTTCTTTCGAGACTCTGTTCCGTGTTCGTTACGCGTGCCGGAGTGAGGCATATTGAATAGCGTGATGCACGCGTCACCGGGTTCCAATAGCGCTTGCGTCGGTCGTGGCCATTTGACACCATCTGGCGTAGACTCAGATGTATCGTCAATGAACTTCTCGCGCACCGACTGAGGTAGGTAGGTGTGCCCACACCCGTTTGGTGCATCGTAGTTCAAGCGCGGCCAACCGGGCCCTTCCGGTCCAACGTGTCCATTAGTTGCATACTGCCAGCGAAAAAACTCTTGTGTAACGTGGTGGGCGCCTTTCAACAGCGAGGTCTGTCCGCATCCTTCGCGCGTCTGGTCATTCAAGCACACAAACACAAAGGCGGTGAACGAACCCATGCCTAACGTCATATCGGGATCTTCGAAGAGTGGGACAGAGTTGTGACCCATGACATCTGGGCTACGACCGATATCACCTTTTGGACCGCTTGAGATGTACATCTTGTAGATCTCTTCCTTGGTACCCTCGACGGGTTTTTGCGGTACCCCGATCGTGCATAAGCCGTCCATGTGCGATTCGGCACCGTAGTAAGGCATGTCACGGTCACGGTAGCCAAGATTATTGAAATGGTCACCTGGGTCACGACGCTTGAGGACGCCTACTTGACATGTAACCGGAGGGTCGAAATAACCCATCGCTTCGTGCAAGACAGGTGTAACGTCCGAGGCATTTACCAAGTTGGTAAGGTGTTCCGAAGAACCTACGTATTCACCCTTCTTCGCCGTACGCATCCGGTTCAAAGCGGTTTCCACCAGCTCATCCGAGACCGCTTTCTTGACGATTACATAGCCGTCCCGATAGAGGTCTCGCTTTTCTTCTACGGTCAGTGTTCGTGGGTTGCCCAACCTGCTAGCCCGTATGTGTTCATAAACTCGGTTGTGCATTTTAAGAGGCTGTTTGTGGTTGCTAATCTGAACGAATTCTGATACGAGAACGAGAGTGAGAAGCAAAACTAGACATGAACGGTATAAATCCGCCCACATTGCAAATTACATGAAATCGTCTAATCCAAGGTGGAGAACACGATTCCAGTATCAAGACCTGCCTAATTAGTAGTGAGACCCACGAAATATGCCTAAGGATCAACAGCAACCCCTTAAAGGGATTACCGTCCTCGACATGGGACAGATCTACAACGGTCCCTATTGTGGTTATCTACTCGCAATGGCGGGTGCTCGGGTCATCAAAATCGAATCGCCGATCGGCGAGACATTGCGTGGCGCGGAACGCGCAACTGGCGAAGGCTACCCGTTTTGTATGTTGAACGGCAACAAAGAAACCATCACACTAAATTTGAAGAGCGAGCGTGGTCAGGAGTTGCTAAAAAAGCTAGCCCAACACACAGACGTGCTGCTTGAAAACTATGCACCCGGCACAATGGCCAAATATGGTGTAGGTAGCGACGATCTCACAGCGATTAATCCACGCTTAATCTACGCAGCCGCCACGGGATTTGGTCAACAAGGACCTCATTCAGACTATCGCGCAATGGACGTTACCGTTCAAGCGATGAGCGGCGTCGTGGCGATCACGGGCTACGAAGACGAGCCGCCGCTCAAGTCAGGACCAGCGCTATGCGATATTTTGGGAGGCGTCCACCTCTATTCGGCCATCGTAACGGCGTTACTTCGTCGTGCAACGACGGGTGCGGGGGCAGTTCTTGATGTGTCGATGCAGGATTCTGTCATTCCGACGCTTTGTTCGGCTCTGGGCGCTTATTACCGTTTTGGCGACGATCCGCCACGAGTTGGCAATCACCATCAAGCGAAGGCGGTCGCTCCTTATAACATCTATGCAACGAGTGATGGCCATGTGGCCATCATCTGCATTAGAGAAGGACATTGGCGAAAACTGCTTAAGGCGATGAATCGACAAGATCTTGCTGATGACGAACGCTTCGCGAATATGGCGACCCGCTCTCAGAATATGGAATTGACGGATGAGGTCGTAGAGAGTTGGTCCAGAACCCTGAACACGACGGAAGTATTTGAAATCTGTCAAACACATGAGGTGATATGCGCCCCAGTGCAATCGATTTCGGACGTTATTACCGACCCGCACCTGATTTCTCGAGGTGCTCTGCAGAAACTTGAGCATCCCGAATTAGGACCTCTGATGATCCCAAGCACGCCTCTACGCTTCCAAGGTCTCCAACCACCACCCGTTGCGCTTCCGCACGCCATCGGCGAGGACAACGAAGCCGTTTATGGTGAGCTTCTCGGCTTAGCCGCTGATGACGTCAAAGCTCTAAAGAAAGAATCCGCGATTTAACCCAATTGCAGCGACAGCGCCGCAAAACTATGTGGCGGTAGTTCAATAAGCGCGCGACCGTCTTTCAACAATATGTCGTTTAGCGGCGTTGCACTTACTCGATCCGGACTCTCAAACGTGTTTTCAGCTTTCAAGTCGGAGTGCGATAGCAATTCGCCGTCGTTGAACGCATTGCACGGTCGGTCCGCACATGCGATGGTCAATTCCAGGGCCTCAGCTAGATTGCGATTAACGGCGAAGAACTTAAGCTCGTCGCCATCTAAGATCGCGGCGCTGTCGAGATACGGTACCTCGCCGTGGGATTTGCTCTTGTATGAGTCACACGTAGTCGCTTGGTGTAACGCCTGACCACCCTTACGTGAAGAGATCATTCGAAACGCGTGATAGATGGATTGTTTTAGAACACCGTCTGTGTGCGTCTTGATGGGAGCGATCACATTGACGAGTTGGGCGAGGTTTGCAATCTTGACGACATCAGCGTGGCGGATAAAGCTCTGCAGAAACATCGCAACAACCAGTGCATCTTCAAAGTTGTAGGTTTCATCAAGTAACGGCGGCGCGAACTTCCCTGCACCGTCTACATCTCTTGAGGTTCGTGCGCGGTACCACACATTCCATTCGTCGAAACACAGATACGTGCGACGACCCCCAGTCTGTCGCGAAGCGACCGTTCTGGCAGCGGCATCAATACTCTCAATCTGTTGGTCGACTGATTTGATAATCGCAAGGTAATCCTCAGAGTCGCCTTCATCATTTCCCACGTAGCGATGTAGACTGATGTAATCTGCCAAATTCGGACCGAGCCTCTGCATCACATGCTGATCCCATGCGACGAACGTCGGCATACGTGGTGCTGATGAACCGCACGCGACAAGCTCAATGTTCGGGTCGCAATTCTTCATCATTTTCGCAGCCATTTGGGCACGATTGCAGTATTCGTCAACGGGTACGTGACCGAGTTGCCATGGACCATCCATTTCGTTACCCAAGCACCAGACCGGTACGTGAAATGGTTCCTCGTCGCCATTGCACGCGCGCTGATCGGCGTAGTACGTTCCCGATTCCAAATTGCAGTACTCAACCCAATTACGAGCTTCCTCGGGTGAACCAGTACCTAGATTCACGGCTAGCATCGGTTGCCAATTCAGCTTTCTGCATAGACGGACGAACTCATTTGTCCCAAACTGATTTGTTTCAGTACTTTGCCAAGCAAGTTCCCGCACCGTCGGTCTTGAGTCTGGATCCCCTACGCCGTGCTCCCAGTGGTAGCCTGACGCGAAATTTCCACCAGGATAGCGTGCGATCGTTACGCCGAGTCCATCTAGAGCTTCACGTAAATCACTTCGTAATCCATCTGCGTCGCTGAGTTGATGATCGGGTTCGAATACCCCTTCGTAAATATGGCGTCCAAGGTGCTCGAGAAAACCGCCAAAAATGCGGTCATCGACGGTGCCTATTTGAAATTTTGAGTGTAGATTAACGGTCGCTTTGCTCAATTCGTTCTCCAGATCACCATTGGCGAGAAACGCCACTTCGCGGGGAAGCCACCCGAGCTATTCTTGGGTTGGCGCGAGATTTCAACTAAGTTCAAGCATTCTATTTTGTAGGGATTTAGTCTTCGTGATGAGGACCCAATGTCAAGTTGCGATACGAAAGACACGCGACGCTTCTTTATCGCGCGTTACCAACATTTTTGCGCGTGATTGGCTTCCTTACGTTGCTACTGCTTCGTTACAATCAAACAGGCGGTACGCTGGTTCTTTGCCGACCGCCACCACATTGAATCACATATAGGAACTAAGCATGGCACTATCGCTATACGACGCTACAGTTGGGACGTATATGCAGATCCTAGCCTCGATTGAAGGCGTTCTGAGTAAAGGGCGAGAACATTGTGAAGCGAATGGGATCGACTTGAATGACGTCGTAGAGACAAAACTGATCGACGACATGTTGCCATTTCGATTTCAGGTTATTTCAGTGGCTCATCACTCATTGGGTGCGATGAAAGGCGTTGACGCAGGTGAGTTCGGGCCACCAAGTATGGGCGACCAGGATTATGGTGCGTTACAAGCGCTAGTCGGAGAAGCGTTGGCAGGGCTAGACGATTACTCAGCGGACAAGGTAAACGGTTTCTTGGGCAAGGAAATGGTCTTCAAAATGGGTTCGATGTCCATGCCGTTCATAGCTGAAGATTTCCTACTCACGTTCTCGCTACCGAACTTTTATTTCCACGCTACGACAACCTATGACATGATTCGTATGAAGGGCACGACGATCGGTAAACGTGACTTTCTCGGTCGTATGCGACTAAATATGTAGTAACTCGAATCTACTTTTGTCCTGGTACCCCATTCTGTGAATACTGAACGGATCTTAGACGACGTCGAAGACGCTATTGATGCGATCGCACGTGGTGAGCTCATCGTTGTTGTAGATGACGAGGACCGCGAAAACGAAGGCGACCTCATCATGGCGGCGTCGAAGGCATCGCCTGAGGACGTCGCGTTCATGGTGCGTTACACGAGCGGTATCTTGTGCACGCCGATCACGGAGGATATCGCGGAAAGACTCAAACTCGACCCGATGGTACCCAAAAACAATGCGCCGCTATCGACCGCATTTACTGTTAGTGTTGACTATACGCAAGGCATGTCGACAGGTATATCGGCAGAAGAGCGAGCGAATACCGCGCAAGCGCTTGCAAATAACAATACGCAAGCAGACGATTTCGTACGTCCGGGTCACATTTTTCCCTTGATTGGTCGCCAGGGAGGTGTATTGGTCCGGTCTGGACATACGGAGGCGGCAATCGATCTGGCTGAAGCGGCAGGCTGCCCGCCCGTTGGATTGTTAGCAGAGATCGTCAACGATCAAGGAACGGTTAAGCGATTACCCGAACTGCTAGCGTTTGCAAAGGAACACGATCTCAAGATCATTTCTATCGAAGATTTGATTGCATGGCGGCAACGACGCGAGAAACTCGTTTATCGTGTGAGTGAGTTTCAAGTTCGAACACGCATCGGTCCAGCAAAGGCGTATTCGTATCGCACTAAATTCGAACAAGCGGAACATCTCGCGATCGTGTTTGGCAACGTCGCTACTATGGACGCCGTGCCTGTTCGCATTCACCGAGAAAAACTCATTGAAGACGTGTTTGGTTCCCAGTCGAAGCACCCGAATCGCCTCATCGACGTTGCGCTTGACAAACTCGAGACCCTCGAAGGTGGTGTGTTTATTTATTTGCGTAGTGGATTCGCAGGCGTACCGTTGGACTTACTCGATACGCAACATTCGAGCGCAAGTAAACGCGCGAATCAGTGGCTTGAAGTAGGTATCGGTGCACAAATACTCCGAGATCTTGGCGTAAGCGAGATTCGCATCGTGGCGGGACGCGAGGTGGATTTGGTGGGTATCGAAGGTTTCGGGCTTCGTGTTGTGGCTAGTGAAGTCCTATGAGCTCGACGAGGCCGCGCATCGGTATCACACTAGGTGATCCAGCGGGTATCGGACCCGAAATTCTCGTCAAAGCACTGCCAGCGATTACCGAACGGTGTCATCCGGTCCTCTTCGGCCCGCGTTGGGCATTTGAAGATGGGTTGGAAGTTGCGGACGTAGAACTAGGCGACGAACCGGAATTCACAGAGCTTGACCTTGAACGCCCAGGTGATTTCGCGTTTGGGCACGTATCCGCAGGAAACGGGGAGGCGGCCATCCAGGCTGTTCATGCTGCGGCGCACGAGTGCCTCAATGGGACAATCGACGCGATGATGACCTGCCCACTGAACAAAGAATCGATTCATGCGGCGGGTTCGAAGCATATTGGCCATCAGGAAATGTTGGCAGACATTGCGCAGATTCCGAGCGCCGCGACTATGTTGATGACACCTGGATTGAGGGTCGTTCATTTGTCAACGCATAAGTCGTTAGGTGAGGCTGTGGAATTCGTAACTGAAGAGCATGTCCTCGCCAAACTCGAACTTACGCACAGTTCCTTTTCTGCGTGGGGACTGCAAGCGCCCCGAATTGCTGTAGCGGCTCTAAATCCGCACGGTGGCGAGGGGGGATTACTAGGGCGTGAAGAGATTGAAGAAATAGGACCGGCCGTCGACGCAGCGCGAGCTAAAGGTATCGAAGCAAGTGGTCCGTTACCAGCTGATTCGGTATTCAATCGTGCGATCGACGGTGAGTTTGACGTTGTGTTAGCGCTATACCACGATCAAGGGCACATCGCCATCAAGGTCCACAATCTTCACGAAAGCATTTCGGCAACGCTCGGATTGC
>JAPOVY010000096.1 GCA_026707905.1 Gammaproteobacteria bacterium
GCTCCTGCAACGCTCGCTGCGTAAAGCGCGGCTGAACGATCTTGCGTTGTTCATCGTGTTTGGGCGGGTCCATCGCAATGAACATTGGCAAGCTAAACGTCGGATCGGGTGTGTCGTACTTGATGCCGCCGAGTTGGATGCCGCCATGCTTCATTTCGGACGAGAATGTCTTGAAGTCCTTCTCGATTTCAACGATGTCGCGGTATTTAGTGATATCCCAATACGGACCGAATGGCGATTCTTCGTTAAAGTGCACTGGGTCTTCTTTGCGCAACCGTTCGAAGTAGGGCATGATCGTGTTTTCGCGGAATAAATACGGGTGCGAACACATGAAATCGTCGAGCGAGATGGCGTATGGGTCCTGATGGACATCGATTTCCCACTCAGCCCAAAGATCACTGAGCTTTTCCTTATATACCTCGAACGTACGAGGTTCCTGTTCAGTGGTAGCCATATTGATTTTCGTTCCCCGAACGCTGTACACCCCTACGAGGCTGATTGATCATCGCCTTGTACGACCGAAATCATAATGATGGTCACTCGCCTAGCGGTGGCGTGAGTTGGTCGGTTCTTAGGTCCTCGACAGGTGTGCTAGCATGACGACTCGACGGATCTAGTTCACCGTTAATCAACTTCAAAAAGGGCGCTCGTTTGAATCGACGAGAAGTATCGCTGCTTGTTCTCGTGGCGTTTATAGTGGGATTGATTCTTGCTCTCGTTATTAGGTTTCCGCTTTGGTATTCGGAAACTGAGGAGGAGCGCGGCAGTTCAAGTCAGGTCGTTAATCCGGATCGCGCCGCCTTGAGACGATGGCGCGTTCCCGTCTCGTTTCCAACCAATCTTGAGGTCCTTGGGGACAACATCATCTATGTCGCAGGCTTGGTCGATTCGCTTTCAAATGGTGCTTTCGAATTCCTGATCGCGGAACCGAAAGAGATCGTACCGGAGTTTCAAATCGTCGACGCGGTACGCGAAGGCAAGATCCCCGCGGGCTACACATGGCTAGGTTACGATCAAGGAAAGATTCCTGCGTCACCTCTTCTAGGAGCGGTACCTTTCGGGTTGGAACCGTGGGAGTTCTCGTCGTGGTGGTTCGAAGGCGGCGGTGAGCAACTCGCACAAGAACTGTACGAGCGAGACGGCGTTCACATCCTGCTGTGTGGTCTGATTGGGCCGGAAACGGCTGGTTGGTTCCGGGAACCTATTAATTCACTTGACGACCTTCGTGGATTGAAGATTCGATTTGCGGGTCTCGGCGGCAAGGTCATCGAACGAACGGGTGCGTCGGTGACGATGATTCCAGGAGCTGAGATTTTTCAAGCACTCGAGAAAGGTGCAATCGATGCCACGGAATACTCGTTGCCAAATGTCGATCAGTCGTTGGGATTTGATCGTGTCGCAAAGCTGAACTATTTCCCGGGTTGGCATCAGGTGTTTACCTCGATCCACCTGACCGTGAATTTAGATGAGTGGCAAGGTTTGACGTCTCAAGAACAGAGCATTCTGGAAACCGCGTGCACGGCGGGCGTGACACGAAATTTGGCAAAGGCTGAAGCGGTCCAAGGTCCCATCATTGCAGGTTTTGCCGAGAAAGGTGTAACCGCAAATTACTTACCCGAGGAGGTCCTTCGTGAACTGAATCGTCTGTCCGATGAGGTTATGGCAGAGGAGTCGGCGAATGACGTGGACTTCAAACGGATCTATGAGTCACAAACCGCCTTTCGAGCGGACTACGCACATTGGAAACGGTTTGCGTATTTACCACGGGACTTCTGATTGGAACTGCCGAGTACGTGGCTCTCGCGCATTGTTGATCCGGTATTGAGTCGGATTGCCTTAGCCGTATCTGTTCTTTGGGTCGTGCTAATGGCAGTTATTGTGATCAACGTCACGGCCAGGTATCTTTTTGATCAGGGTCGCATTGAGTTCGAAGAACTCCAGTGGCACCTTTATTCCATGGGTTTCATGTTGACCATAGGCTATGCGTTGGTCACAGATGCGCATATTCGCGTGGACGTATTTCACGAACGAATGCCGCATCGAGCGCGTCTATGGGTCGATTTCTACGGCTTATTGTTGTTTGTCGTCCCATTTAGCATCGTCATGCTTTGGTACGGCTGGGATTTCTTCATTTATAGCTTCAATATCGGTGAGATTTCGGCGTCGCCTGGAGGTCTGCCTTTTCGTTGGTTTATCAAATCGTTCTTGGTTATTGGTTTTGCGCTGCTACTTCTAGCCGCGCTTTCTAGGCTCTCGCGGCTATACGCTGGTTTGTTCATACGTGGAACTTAACGAAATACTTGCGTTGGCGATGTTTTTCGCCTTCATACTGTTGGTTTTCACCGGTTTTCCCGTTGCATGGATTCTCGCAGGTTTGGCAGTGCTGTTCACATGCATTGCGATCATCGTGGATATCGATTTAGGCATTTTCACGGGGGTCGACTGGCTCTATACATCGATCACGGTTGATCGAGTCTGGAACGTGATGGAAAACTGGGTTATGGTCGCGTTACCCATGTTTATTTTCATGGGTCTCTTGCTCGATCGATCCGGAATTGCCAGTGAACTCATGACGAGTTTCGCAAAGCTCTTTCGTCGCGTATCGGGTGGACTCGCAATTTCTGTGACTTTGATCGGTGTCCTGCTCGCTGCGACTACAGGGATTATCGGCGCATCCGTCGTGCTACTTGCGCTCCTTGGCTTACCCGTGATGTTGAAACAAGGCTACGCACCGATGTTGGCATCGGGAACGGTCTGTGCGGTCGGGACGTTAGGGATTTTGATTCCGCCAAGCATCATGCTCGTACTCATGGCAGACCGAATGGCGATGCCCGTTGGCGATTTATTTCTTGGTGCCGTATTTCCAGGACTGCTCCTTGGCTCTCTCTATGTTCTCTACATCGCAGTCTTGGGATTGATCAAGCCAAGTCTGGCACCGAAACTTCCGGACGAAGGCACGTTCGACTTTAGAGAGCTGCAACGATTGGTTCTTGCGATTCTCCCACCGGCGGCATTGATTCTCGGTGTGCTCGGAAGCATCTTTTTCGGCGTCGCGACACCAACCGAAGCGGCTGGCGTGGGAGCGTTCGGTGCACTGTTGTTGGCACTGTGGAAGAGGAAACTCAATTTACCCGTATTCAAAGAAGTGCTCGCAGAAACTACCAAGACCACCGCGTTCATCTTTGCGATCCTGATCGGCGCGACTGCCTTCTCACTGGTACTTCGAGGCTTAGGGGGCGATGAACTGATTGAACGAACGCTGCTAAATCTGCCGTTTGGTCCGACCGGCGTAGTCATTACCATCTTGTTCTGTACGTTCCTGCTAGGATTTTTCCTCGACTGGATTGAGTTAACGCTCATCATCCTACCGTTGGTTTCGCCGGTTGTCGTAACGCTCGGGTTTGACCCTATCTGGTTTACCGTGCTTTTCGCCGTATGCCTTCAAACTAGCTTCCTTACGCCTCCGGTTGGCTTTGCGATTTTCTATCTAAAGGGAGCGGCACCGCCGGACCTACAGGCGACAACAATTTACAAAGGCGTTAGTCCGTTCATCGTATTACAGCTAATTGGTCTGGCGCTCATCTTCTATTTCGTATCGCTAGTCACATGGTTACCAGCACAAGCGTATTAAGGGGTTATTGGTCGATTGTGGGTCTGGCGTTTCCGAAAGTTGGCGAGCCGAGATACCACATTCACCAAGCATGAGGTTAACCACCTCCATCGCGTACTTATCGAATCAAGTCGGCCGAGAACCGTTTCAGTCTTGGGATCTTTGCGCGAAATACAGCTAGCTCCCCAAGCGGCAGAGACTCTGTCGGTGTCGAGTGATACACAGGTACATAGCACCCGTGCGACGCCTCGCTAGAGTCCTGCCACACGTTCGAGTTAGGTGGTAGCGAGGTGCAATTCCGTTAGTCTTAGACACGGGTGATTGGGAGTCTGATTCGATGAATCGTCACCTGATACATGGTTAACCCGCAAGCGGAGGTTTGTATTCGCAATTGAAGTTGCGTCGTAGCCATCACTAAGTTCAAGTAACTGGACGGCAACGTCAACCACATCGATCAGAAATGTTGCGATGCCTCGTGACTCTAAGACCATCCCAGTGATGTCGTCACTCGTTGTTATCCAAATGTCATCATCAACATAGTGGCGAACATCTACACACAGATCGTGACGTTGCAAAATCAAAAACTCGGTGAAAAACTGAGACGAAAAAATACTAACCTATATACGGTTAGTTCACGTTTATCGATGATGAGGAAAACTACGCGACGACACCTGAGTCGTTGTAAACCGGGCTCGAAGCGCCGCCAGATGTGATTTCGACGAGGATGAGAGGGATCAGAGAGCTAATGTCATCGTACCGCATTTAGAGTATTTACGACGTTAGTGATCCTCATCTCGCATTTCACGAAGAAGCTCAACCGAAGGTCGACGTAGGCGGGGCATCGATGCACGAAATTCAGCTAGTTCAGCAAGAGGTATCGGTTGTTTTGGTTGCCGTGCTGGAGACATGCGCACGATCTCTTTACCGTGTCGGGTAATGATGACCTCCTGACCAGCCTCGACTTTATTTAGGACTTCGCTCAGATGTGCCTTTGCGTAGGTTGAGTTAATCCGTACCATCGAATCTGTCAATGGGCATAAAACTAGCCATAAATTTAAGAAGCTAAAACGTTGGATACAGAAGTATTTGGAACCTTCGCCGATTTCTCTGTAGTCCTGGTACCTGCAATCAACTCTCCTCTGCTGTTCGTACGCGAGATTCAGTTCGATTTCGACACAATCCAACTCATCCGGTTACCGCGGAGGTCGATTGACAATTACGCTGTCGTCGTACATACCACGGATTCGATCTGAATCGTAGTCAAGCCATTCAGCGAGCACTTCCTCGTTGTGCTCGCCAAGTTTCGGGCAGGGCGTCCAATCGTCGCTTGAAATTCCATCCATCTTAATCGGGTTTCCCGGTATTGGCGTGTCCCGCTCAATTGGAACGAAAAACCCACGCGCAACGCTTTGCGGATTCGCGAGCATGCTCTCAGTATCGAATACACCGCCAACGGGAATATTGCCGGTATTTAGTGCTTTAACGATAGCCTCGTACGATCGAGTACACGTCCACGTCGCAATCTCTTCGTCTAGGACGCTTGCATACGATTTGCGTTCGGCTAGGGTCCATTCGCGATCGACTTCGAGCTCGCATATATCACAGAGAGTCTGAAACTCCATATCGGATCGACAACCTATCACAACCCAGGTGTCTTCGCCGAGACATGGATAGGTTCCGTGGGGTGCTAGCTCCGGGTGGCGATTTCCAATGGGCGTCGGTTCGTTTCCGAGTTGTGTGTCGATTAGCCATGGTCCAGAGTAAGACGTCGCGGACTCGTGCAAGGACATTTCGACCAATCGACCCTGCCCGGTACGGTCTCGCATTCTCAATGCCGTGACCACAGCAGCGGTCGCATTCACAGCTGAAGTCGGATCGGGAACCGCCATTGCCGTCGCGCGAGGTTCGTCGACACCGTAGCCCATCACAGATGTCAATCCAGACATTGGTTCGACAGTCGGTCCGAACGCGACACGCTCGCTGTAAGGACCGGACAGTCCATATCCGGGCATCGCAACATGGATGATCTCAGGATTGGCTCGTTTGAGGTTCTCGTAGTCGAGCTCTAATCCCGCCATCGCTCTGGCGGAAAAGTTCTCAATAACCACGTCGCAAATGGCAACAAGCTCTAGGAACGTGTTGCGACCTGTTTCGGTTTTTAGATCAAGCGCAAGACTCTTTTTGTTACGCATGAGCTTCACGAAAACGGCATTCGCGTTCCAAGGTTCGTCACCTGGATCGCCGCCAATGAAGCTACCGAGAGGTACGGTCGGGTAGACTCTAGGTCCCCTACTCATCGGGGCTTCGACCTTCAGGATTTGAGCACCTAAATCACCGAGTATGCGTGTTGCGAGCGGACCCGCCCATACGTGCGTCAGATCGAGAATACGTACGTTTTCGAGTGGACCCTTAGCCATCGTTTGCGCTTCCCGGCGCTGTCAGAGCTAGATCATCACGGTCTATCCCAGACATGACAAAGGGCGGTCGTGGTGAAAGGACCGAATCGCCGTCGTTGTAGCGGATCTTTTGCCACATGTTTCGAGCCTTGAGATGCGGGTCCCCGAGCACCTCAGGAAATGAAAGGACCGCACCTAATGGAATCCTCGCCGTCTCCGCCCGTTGCTGGATCTCACTTCGCGTCCACTGAATAAACGCGGCAGCGATGATTTCGTGTAGTGCGTCCCGATTCGTCATGCGTAGACCGTTTGTGCTGAATCGCGGATCGAGCGTTAATTCCGGCAGGTCGATGCAGGTCGTAAAGGGATCCCAAAATTGGGGAACGATGTTGATATAGACCCAACCGTCTTTACAACGAAATAGAGTCGTAGGAACGACCGACCAAAAATCGTTCCCATGCCGAGAGCGCACGCGTTGGCCGCACGTCCACATGACGGTCGTAAACTGACTGAGGGACATGATGACTTCAAGCATGCCGATATCGATAACGTCTTCACGGTTACCGAGAAGGCACGCACTCGCTGCCGTATACGCGTATCCGCCACTTTGGAAATCCACGTAGTGGCCAGGTAAGGACAATGGCGCTCGGTCAGGGTCGCCCATCAGATTGGTGTATCCGCCGAGCGCCAAAATGGTCGCATTTGTCGCTGCGCGGTTGCGGTCGGGTCCGGTTAAACCGAAAGGTGTGATCGAAACCTTGATCGGTGTTTCCCAGCTCTCAAATCCGAGACGGCAGATTTCGTCAGCGGATTCCCCATCGACCAGGACGACATCTGCTTTATTTGCGAAGTCGGCGATGAGACCGTGATCGGATGTAGCGACTCGCCGCTTATCGTGGTGCAGGAACAGATCCATCGCTCGTTCCGACACCCAACACGCCTTGCGTTGCTCTGGTTCAATTCGTACGACGTCGCAACCGGCGTGTGCGAATAGTTTTCCAGCGTAACCCGCGGCGTAGTTTCCAATCTCAAGAACGCGCGTTTTTTGCTCTGATTTAAACAATTTACTAATCGTTAATTTCGTCGATCAGACGCCACTTCAACGCGGTTTCCACATCGATGCGTTCTCCCGCGAGTCCCATGTAATTGAATCGAGATCGGCCGACTCGTTTCAAGATACTTGCCGTACCACCAGCTCCGGGGATGAGTCCGAAACTAACTTCTGGTAACTGAAAGAAAGTATCTGAGCGAGCCTTAATCCGACTTGCGAATGCTGGGAGTTCGATTCCGGCTCCTACGCATGCACCATGCAGCGTGGCGGTGATTTTCTTATTTAAGAGATGCATCAGGATGGCAGGACTTCGGGTTTGACGCGAAACATGTGCAATGCCGGCGTCGCGAGCAGACCCAAACTCAGTCAGATCACCACCGGCACTGAATGAAGGTCCGTATGCTCGGAGGATGATTTGTGAAATCGAGTCGTCATCAAACGCATACTGTAGATGTTCCGCCAGTGCATCTCGCATATCGGTTGACCACGCATTTCGATTTGCCGGACGATTGAGAGTGAGCGTCAGCCTGTCGCCAGATCGATCGATGAGGATTGCTGGGTCTGTAAAGTGTTTTACGTTGGTAGGTTTTTCTGAGGCAAGCCATTCTTCGAACTTTGCACTGTGCTGAAGAGTCGAATAAGCGAGTGATTCAGCAACCAAAGCATCGAAGACGGAACTACGTGCGTTGAGGCTCGTCAACTGCACGAGAGTTGCTGCCGCGATTGGACTTTGTTCAATGCCGTTAATTAGTGCGTCCAATGATTGATCGCTCTCGACAATTACGTCGATTAGATCGGAATTCGCACCATCGTTAGTCGCAATGACGGGGCAAGGCGGTCTTAGCGAAGCCGTTTCGGTCAGTTCATCGGTAACGATGACACCGCATACACCACTAACCGGACTAAGTTCCTCACATGCAGCTGCGGATCCTAACTTCCGCAGTAGTTCATGCCCGGACAGGTATAGGAGATTCAGAGCGACAGAAAGTTCAAAACTGAAGATGGTGCATTATTGTTGGCTTGGTGTGATTTTGAGAGTTCGGTGCAAGCGCTGTTAATCAAGAATGTCGATCTCAATGGTCGACATTCCGACGTGCGATGTCGACTGGGCGAGGTTTCTGACATTGCTGACCATCTTGAACCGGGTCCCGAAGAGCTCGTCTTAGATGCGCAACAAGGTGCATTGATTCCAAGCCTGCGCGATGATCACTTACACCTACTTGCGATGGCGGCTCGGAAGCGTTCAGTGACGTGCGGACCGCCTGAAATCGCTCAAGCACATCAGCTGAAGAATGTGCTGCTAACGGCAGATGGAACCGGTTGGATTCGCGGCGTGGGTTATCACGAATCAGTCGCTGGGGATCTCACAGCAACACAGATCGATCGATGGATTGATGATCGACCAGTACGGATTCAACATCGGTCAGGACGTGTCTGGTACTTCAATTCTCTCGGCGCAAGCGAACTGGGCTTACCTCCTGACAAACAAGGTCAGCTCTATCGTCGGGACGAGATGATCTTTAAGCAGCTATCTCCGGTCGATGATCTGTCCCTCGAGCTTGGTGAAGTCGCCCGAGAACTAGCGAGTTTTGGCGTCACCCATGTGACAGACGCAACACCGTCAAACGACAGTGCGACATTTGAGTTCTTATGCGAAAGCTGTCCAGTATTGCGAGTGCGTGCGATGGGAGGATCGGAGCTGAATGAAGGGCAGCTAAAAATCATCCTTGATGACTACCGGCTACCCGAATTCCGAGAACTTTGCGACCAGATCGCAGGCGCGCATCGAGTCCATCGCGGGGTCGCGATTCATTGTGTGTCGAAGGTTGAGGTGGTGTTCGCCGTTGCGGCGCTAACTGAAGTTGGGAGCATTGATGACGACCGGCTCGAACACGCGACTGAATTGACACCAGATGTGATGAACAGCGTCGAGAAGCTACGATTGAAGTTAGTCCCGAATCCGAATTTCCTCTATGATCGCGGCGACCAATACATCGTCGATAACGAACGAATTGTGCTTGAGTCGCTCTATCCGATTCGATCCATACTCAGTCGTGGCATCTGTTGCACGATTGGTACGGATGCACCATTTGGCGATGCCAATCCTTGGCGCGCGATGAAGGCTGCAACCGATAGGCGTACACGAAATGGTTCCACGATTGGGCTACAGGAAGCGATCCTTCCAGAGGAAGCGTTGAGGCTATTTACGCGCGGTCATAAAATCGAAGTAGGCGCCAATGCAAATCTAGCCTGCTTAGATCGACCGTGGTCGGAGGCACGCGACCGTCTGAACGCTGACGACGTTGTTGCGACGATTCTCGAAGGTCGGGTGACCTATTTATTACGCAACTAACGATTTCTCACGATTATTCGACGACACCGTTAGTCCGAAGTTCCGCGACGCGACTCTGAGGCAAGTTCATATCGCCCAGAAGAACATCGTCAGTGTGTTCTCCCAGTAATGGTGCTCGAGAGATCTCGACCTCGGACTGAGACATCCGTGGTGCGAAGCCGAGCAGCTTAGTGCGTCCATGACCGTGGTGGTCAAGCTCCTTTACGAAACCGCGAGCTAGTAAATGTTCGTCGGTATGAAGTTCAGCTGTGTCGAGTATCGCGGAGCAGGGCACACCAGCTTTTCCAAGAATTGACATTGCGTCGTACTTGGTCCTGTCCGACAGCCAACCCTCAATGATGTCGTTCAATTCAGCCTCATGATCTCGACGCTTACGTGGATCTACGAAACGTTCGTCCACCAGCAAGTCAGGTCGTTCCAGCGCAGTGCAGAGCGCATCCCAATGACCGGACGTAATGGGCATTAAGTAGATGTAGTCGTTCGTACCGAAGGGTTTGCACGGGAAGATGTCGACGGGTGGAAGTCCCTGCGTGTTTCCAGTTCGTCTCGTAGGACGCGTACCCCATTTTGAACCAGTAGCAATGCGCGTGCGCATGTAGTAGGTCATCGCTTCTTGCATCGATATCTCGATCAGTTGTCCGACGCCCTCGCGCTCGCGCTGTATATAGGCTGCAAGAATCGCCATTGCCAATTGGACACCCGTACCTGAGTCGCCAATCGTCGGACCCGGAACAGTAGGAGGTCCGTCTGGCTCTCCCGTTACCGAAAACGCACCAGCTGAGGCTTGCGCCACCATATCAAAACTTTTGAATTCTGAATATGGTCCAGAAGTTCCAAATCCCTTGAGACGTGCGTAAATCAACGATGGGTGAATTTCCTTCAAATCGTCGTAATCGATTCGTAGACGTTCGACGACGCCGGGTCCGTAGTTCTCTACGAACACGTCGAATCTCGGCACCATCTCTAACAACAGCTCTCGACCTTCGTCTTTTTGGAGATTAATAACAACACTACGCTTGTTGGCATTCCAATTACAGAAATACGCGGAATAACGTTCTTCTCCGGTCAAGCCAACGCCACGGCCTGGATCGCCTACACCGGGTACTTCTACTTTGACAACGTCCGCGCCTAACCAAGCAAGGGCTTGGGTACAAGAGGTACCGGCTTCGTACTGCGTCAAATCCAAGACACGTAAATCGTCCAGTGCGGCCATGTATGCTCCCCAGAAGCGTCCCGAAATCCGATATTCGTAATAGCAAGTCTAGTGCGCGACACTCGGTGGATAATGCCATTGCAATACAAAGCAAAGAATCCCTATGCAGCTATCTGACGAGCTAATCATTGAGCAGATTCAGATAGGACCGATGTTGAACTTCACCTACATCGTCGGTTCCAAGTCAACGCGTGAAGTCGCGCTCGTAGACCCGGCATGGGACATCGACGCGTTGCTGAGCCATTTAGATGAGAAAGAGTACGTTCTTAACAGCGTACTGGTAACACACTACCATCCTGATCACGTTGGTGGTGCCATGCGTGGAGAAGGTATCGAAGGCGTAGCACAGATCATGGAAAAGCGACCAGTGAAGGTTTACGCAAATCGGCTCGAAGCGCAAGGCGTTCAAAAAGTCACAGGAATTTCAGATTCGGACATCAAGAAAGTAGATTCTGGTGACACGTTAGATGTCGGACTAATAGAAATAGAGTTTTTGCACACCCCCGGACACACACCTGGATCGCAGTGTTTCCGTGTGAAGAACACGCTGGTGTCGGGCGATACGCTGTTTATCGATGGTTGTGGACGAGTAGATCTACCGGGTTCAGATTCAGAGGAGATGTTTCACAGCCTCCAAAAACTGAAGGGGTTGCCGGACGACACGCTGTTGTTACCAGGACATAACTACAGTCATGTACCGAACGCAACGATGGGAGAAACAAAGAAGGCCAACGCCTATCTGAATGTCAAAGACCTCCCCACATGGAAGCAATTTATGGGTTCGTAACGGCTAGTTCTTGAGGTTTTTCTTCCGATGGTGAAAGGAATGCTTGAGAGATGCAATTACGCGAACACGACTCGAGTAATTTCGTTCCGACTACCAAACCTCAAGATCGGACCCCACGTACCTGTGCCGCTTGAAATATGTAACGTCATGCGACCAAATCGGTGTGTACCGTGTATGAGTCGGAAGAACCTTTTCACGATAAGGTGGAAAGGGAAAATCTGACCACGGTGCGTATGGCCAACGAGCATAAGGTCGAATCCCCAATCTGATGCTTGCTCTATACCGTGTGGTCGATGGTATAGCAGAACGCGAAATGCGTTTTGCGACGGTTCGAATCGCTTGAGTTGGGACAACAGATGACTTGGTGAATCGTGATCGTCAACGCCGATGAATTGAAAAGGGCGTG
>JAPOVY010000028.1 GCA_026707905.1 Gammaproteobacteria bacterium
GACGTCCCCAATGAAGCTGAACATCCGCTCGCTGGCGTCGAAATCGAAGGCGTTGGTAATCACAACCAAGGCGGTGGTTCATTTACTATCGGTGGATTCAACGACGGTGGCACTGCACAGATGATGGAAACACTACCTCCATCTCCTGAGTTCCGCGTCAATCTTGGTCTCCGTTGGTTCTACAACGACCACACCCTGCAAGTGAGTGGCCGGTGGCATGACAGTGTCACTACCGTAAACGCAGGTTGGGATGAAGCAGTTGAAGCGGGCGTAATTACGGGTCGGCCGAATGCAGATGGTGTGCCCATTCCAGAATCGGACGCATGCGCGCACCGATGGATTTGGCCACAGTGCAAGATCGACTCGCGTCACTATTGGGATATGAGCTACACGTATCGCAGACCTGACACGCTCGGATTCAGCGAAATGACGTTGAACGTTGCAGTGAGGAACATCTTCGATACGTATCCGGACCTTGCTCTCAGGCAGCAAGGACATGAGGCCTATCTTGATAACATCATGGGTCGAATGGGGTACACGTCGCTAACGTTCTCCTTCTAGTTCCTACTATCTAACTCGAGAGTCGGTGATGGTTCGCCATCACCGGCTCTTTTCATTTAAAGTCCTACGACGTTCATTTATGTCTTAAGCTAGCTTGACTTGATTCACTGACTCACTATCGCTAAGGAAGATGCCCCAACACGTCATTCTTCGGTTTGGTTTTATCGTTTACTCACTGTATTGGTTGATCGGTTGCGCTGAAGAAACAAAAGAAGTACCAGATCCGATCGACGCGTCACTTGAGACCGAAGATCTTGAACTGCGGCAATTTGTCGGCGACATGTATGCAAAAGCTGTTGAGAATCCGACTTCTGCGTTGCATCGCGGAAGGTTAGGCTTGGTCTACGATGCGAATGGCTTTACCGAAGTCGCTGCGATAACGTACGGTCAAGCTCGCACACTTGATACGGGTGATATGCGATGGCCTTACCTCGAAGGTCTTGCACTAGCGAGACAAGGGCGGATTGAGGAAGCTGCGCATGTGATGGACTTAGCGATTGAGCTCGACAACTCTTATATACCAAGCTATTTAGCCAAGGGGTTCTGGTTACTCGACCTGGGTGAATACGTACGAGCGTGTGATACGTTTGAATTCGCGAACTCGCTCGACGATGCCGTGCGAGAGGAAGTACCTATAGCTTTAGGCATTGCTCAATGCAAACTCGAACTTGGTGAAATTGATGCAGCATTAGATGTGTTAGGTGCGATATCTGTAGAAGGATTACCGCCATTCGCAGCGCAAGTGCGTGATCGTGTCGAGCGTGCAGCGGGTATCTCACGCGAGCGCGGGGATTTGACGATTGACTCAACAAGCCAACATCAGGGCATGTGGTCAGATCCAATCGCTGGCGCTGTCGTTGAATACACGCGAGGACTAAGTGGTGAGTCGCTTTTAGCGCAGAGGCTAATTGAGGGTGAGCGAGCCGACGATGCTCTACAGCTGATCGAGACTCTGCAAGAGCGGTATCCTGATGAGCGGAATCTAGTCGAATTACGTAGCGCGGCACTGACTACCCTGGGTCGACGTGGCGAAGCCGTATCTGTATTGCAAGAAGGATTGACATCTTTTCCGGACTCGTACGTAATACGTTTCAATCTCGGACTCTTACTTGAATCGGTTGGGCAACCGGAAACCGCGCTACATCACTTCGAAGAAGCAATCCGACGGAAGAACGACTTCCTACCAGCATACGATGCAAAAGCAACGTTGCTGATACAGCAGAACAGATCGGACTTGGCTAGAAAGGCATTAGAAGAGTCGTTGGCTTTTCGATCACCCGACGTCCGGACGTATTACCTTCTCGGTGTACTTTGGGGTGGTGAAGGGGATTGGGAGAAATCTACAGAATACTTAACGAGCGCCAGTGAGTTAGAACCTGACAATGTCGATGTTCTTGCTAGTCTAGCGTTGAGTTTTAGTGAGTTGGGCCGCAAGGACGACGCGTTGGCAACGATGAAACGTGCACGCGAGCTCGCGCCAGGAAACGTTAAAGTTATGCGCGCTGTCGACACACTCGTAGCGAACGGCGTTCTTTAAGCCATACAGTAGGGCTTACGCACAACCGCTTGGGTTCGAACGTCAACCATTGCTTTAATTTCAAGGGTAAAGTCTTTACTTGATATCCGTAAGACAGGCTCGTGTCACACAAATGATCACTCCTGTTTCATAATGGGACGGTAAAGGTCGCGAACCGTATTCTCAACACTGTAATCGATCAGAGTCGTGCCATCTCAAATTAGAAATCTCACGAATCGACTGGTAAATACTTCGTTGATCCAAAATCTCGTCAGACTGAGTAGTGCTTTTGTCACACTTCTATTGCTAGCTAGCTGCGCTGAGAGTATTGAGTCACGGATCTCAATGCTGACGACAGTGGCGACTGAAGAAGCAGATGAGAAAGTGAGTGAGCGAATTTACGAATATCAGGAGCGGGTAAATAACAATCCAACGGACGGTAGATTAGTCGGCGAACTAGGCGTGATTTACGAACTACATGGTTTCTCCGCGGAAGCGCTAATCGCGTATGAACTGGCAACTGAATTACAGCCAGACGAATTTCGTTGGCCGTACTACCACTCGATCTTGCTCGCGGCTAGATTTGATTTGACTCAGGCACTTGAGAAGATCACTGAGGCAATCGAGAAAAATCCTGATTACGCGCCTGCATGGTTCCAGAAGGGCAAGCTACTACTCGATAGTAGCAGATTTGACGAAGCGCTTGAATGCTTCGAATACGCAGCGGGGATAACTGATGATCCATACGCGTACCTCGGTCAAGCCCATGCATACATGGGTCTAAATGAACCGGAATCCGCTCTTGAATCAATTGATCGTGCAGGGCAACTTTCTCAACACGTGAACGTACAACGCTTACGAGCGACCGCACTCATTCGTATAGGAGATAGAGACGAAGGGTCACGCTTGCTTGCGGGACTATCGAATGCGCCGCCAATTCGATGGTCGGATCCAATCGCGGAAGAGAAGAACGAGCACGCAGTTGATCACCTGATCGTTCAGCTCTCAGAGGCGGTTAGGCTAATTCGTTCGAGATCGTCCGGCCCTGCGCTTGTGTTGCTATCAGGATTACGAGAGGAACATCCAACTAATAAGCATGTCCTGCATCTACTTAGTAGTGTGTATGAACTACGTGGTGAAACCGACCAGGCACTCGAGAGTCTTGAAGAAGGTATCCGCCATCATCCAGATTTCTATGTTCTACGGACTGCCGCGGCGAGTATATTAGGATCAAAAGGGGATAACGAAGGAGCGTTCGCCCACCTCGAAAAAGCGATCGAGATTGACCCAAAACTACATTGGGCTTACTCGCAGAAAGCGCAGCTCTTGATGCAGGAAAAACGATGGCTTGAAGCCAGCCATTTACTCGATCGAGCGATCAGTTTGAAGGATGACGATGCGGACCTTTACACCTATTTGGGTATCTGCCTCGGTTTCATTGATCGTTGGCCAGAAGCTGCAAATCTCTTTCGAGTTGCGGTTTCTATAGATCCGAGACACGTACCGGGCTACATCAATTTGGCGCGTGCCGAAACAATTTTGCAGAATGAAGAAGATGCTTTGGCTGCGTTAGCGAGTGCAAGACAACACGGTGCCACAGAAGCGATGGTGGCTTCCGTCGAAAGACAGCGCGCGCAAATTAAACGAATGCGCATACAAACGGTTAATCAGTGAAGCTAGTTGTAGTCGCTGCGGTCGTCGTCCTAATCAGCGCATGTACCCAGGTTGAACGAAACACTTCGTCGATCAGTTTGAAAGACGAAGCAAAGAAGCGCGGACTCAACTACACATACTTTGCGGGCGGTACGCCTGCACATCGACTACCTGAAATAATGGGTGGCGGCGTTGCGCTCTTGGACGTCGAGCAAGATGGTGATCTCGATGTCTACTTCGTACAGAGCGGGTCACTTGACGCGCATTCGAAAGAACACTCCAACTCTCTTTTCGTAAACGACGGTCTTGGTCAATTCCAACAACAAGATGGTGGGGACGCGTCACGAAATCACGGTTACGGCATGGGAATCGCAGTAGGTGATATCAATAACGACGCATTACCGGATTTGTTCATTTCACAGCTAGGCAAAAACGTCCTCTTAGTGAATGAAGGTGATCGTCAGTTTAGGGACATTACGAATACGGCCGGATTTAGATTCGAAGACTGGTCAACCGCAACGGCGTTCGCAGATTTTGATCAGGACGGTGACTTAGACCTGTGGGTTGTGAACTACATTGAATGGAGCGAAGCGATGGAACCGGAGTGCTACCAGATGATGCTTGGAAGCCGCGACTACTGTTCACCATCTCACTACAACGCTCCGGCGCAGGATCGTGTATTTCGCAATGAAGGCGAAGGGCGATTCGTCGATGTAACTCGGATATCAGGAGTATTAGGTGTAAAAGGGAATGGCTTAGGAATCGTCACGACTGATTTCAATGGCGATGGTTTGATGGACGTATTCGTTGCCAACGATACGTCACCGAACAATCTCTGGATTAACCAAGGCGGTTTTCGATTTGCGGACGAAGCAGCAGTGTGGAATTGTGCGGTCGATCAACATGGCGTAGCGCGCGCTGGGATGGGCATCGTAGCAACCGACCTCGACGACGATCGAGATCAGGATGTGATGATCGTGCATATCACGACAGAACCCGACTATGTCTTTCGCAATGAAGGCGACTATTTTCTTGACATTACGGCACAGGTTGGGCTTAGCATCTATACGCAGCGGTATACGAGATTCGGATTGGTGGTAGACGATCTAGATAACGATGGCTGGCTGGACGTCTTCGAAGCGAATGGCGCGGTAACACGCTTGTCGAAACCGCACAAAGGCGATAAGTTTGCCGAACCCAATTCTCTCTACCATGGAACACCAGAAGGTCGATTTGAGTTAGTCGAGTACTCTGATGAGATCAACACGAGTCGAGGCGCAGCTGTCGGTGATCTTGATAACGACGGACGCCTTGAAATCGTCGTGGTTGATCGAGAAGAATCTGCGAAGCTCATTGTGAATCAATCACGTGCCACCGGTCATTGGTTGATGTTTGACGTTCGCGACCGAGTCGGTCGACCCGCACTTGGTGCATCAGTTTCGCTGGACGATGGCGCGAGAACCATGACGCGGTTTGTGCAACGCGCTAGTAGCTATCTCTCGTCACGTGATCCACGCGTACACTTCGGTCTCGATGGTGCCGAAGTTGTCGAAAATATCGTCGTTAGCTGGCCGAGCGGAGTTACGCAGCGATTTGACGTCTTGGAGACGAATCAAATTGTCACCGTTCACGAAGTAGATTCATAGACTTTGTATATGTGTGCCGTTTCATCGAGCACCTACAAGTGACCAAATCACAGGTCAGTCAAAGTGGTCCATCTAACCAGTCCTTTTAGTTCCCCTGCTTGGCTTTCCGATCTCCTCCGACGCCATCGAGATTCCTATGAGCCGGACTACCACGGCTATCTAACCGATCATCTGCCGATGATGTTACTGGCCATGCATGGACTCGGCGCTGACCAGACAACGATCGAATCGAGAGGACAGCGATACGTTCGTCGCTTGGATCCGATTGAGGATAGCGCCCTGCAAACGATTACACGTGTTGACGATGGGATGGGTAAACGTCGCGCTTACCGAGCTTTGGTTCGGTTCTTCGACGGTGAGATCGATCGCACCGGCATTGAAGAGACGCTCGCAGTTTACTTACCAAAGTTCATCAGCGGTTGGGTTCGCCACGCATTTCACGGCACGATTCGTCTCGCTTACGGTATCAGGTTCAATGTTGAATCAGAAATCTCTGCTGGCTTGGCATACCTTGCGAGTGCAGGTCCCGACGGGCGACTCGAGAGGATTGGCCTCGGTGCGACAAAAGCTGATCGCTTCGCGTGGCCGCCTTCAATCGATATTGCCTCGCGTCGATTTGACAACAGATACGAAGAGGTCCTCCTCGCGGACACGTTTGCAGTGCACACCCATGTGCTTGAAAACAACGAACAGCGCGTTGCGGAGGAGGTTCTTGGTCTCTTCAACCATACCCAAGGTTTTTTTGCTCTCCACATGGTGACGGGTATGCACGCTCTCGGAATATGTACAGAAGCTATTAATGAGAATGTTGATGGATTGATGAACGCGGGAGTCGCAGCCGCTTATTTAGCGATTGATGCGCCGATGTTCATTCAGAGCGCGAAAGCGAGACCTATCCATATGGATTTCGCACACGCGGTAAAGGTCGCTTTTTCCTGTCTTGACCAAGCGCAACGTTTGAATAGCACACGTTTTCGAGAAGCGTCTGAGACATACGGTCGATCGTTTACGTAGAGGTATAGCTGCAGTTCTTCGTGTCGCTGAACGAGCTACTCGAGAGGAAATTCGTTCAAGTATTGGGACTTAATCCTGGCTCGAGTCTCGAACCAAGCTGAGGAATGTACCGTTGTCGAAATTCTCCGGACTCGGCGTGTCGTGGAAATTCGAAGGCGTTTTTACCGCTCGGCCGTCGCCTCGTCGAACGTATCGACTAAAACGCAGGACGACCAAATCCAATTCAGGATAGATGACGACCATCTGTCCTTGGAGGCCAAATGCACCGAATCCACCTCGAGAGACTGGCCACCAGTAGTATAGGTACGTCGCATCGTCGAGTGCGGGTGCCGTACTGTGTGCTATCCACTCGGGCGATACGACTCGGTCGTCTAGCCACAGGCCTTCTCTCGCGTAAAGCACGCCAAATCGAGCGAATTCTCGAGGAGTGCTATCCATGCAACAATAGGTCATGACCTTGCCTTGACCATCGACCCACCAATCGCCAGCGAATCCAATTGAATCACCAACGCGAACGTTGAAGTAATCGTGAGCGCTCATTCCAGTTGCTTGCTCGAGAATCTCTCCCGCAACCATAACGTCAGCGTTTGAGTACGAAACATGCTTTTCACCTGGCGTACCTACTAAGTCACGGTTGACAGCCATACCTAGTTGATCTGAGGCACCGTAGAAGCTACTAGCTTCGGGTTCAGTCAATGCGGTTCGCAATGTCATGATGTGATCAACGGTGATATCGGCTCGTGAATCCATGTGCCATGCTGATACAAACGTCGATACGCTCTGGTCGCGACTCCTAATACGCTCCTCGTCGAGAGCTATCCCGATAAGCATGCTGGTGATACTCTTGCCAACAGACCAGCTAGTCACCATATCGTCAATGTCGCGATCCGCTGAGTACCGCTCGAAAACGATGTAACCGTTTTTTATTATGAGAACTGCGCCTGTCGCGTTACCCGTCGCGAAAGCGTAGTTCGATGCCTCCTCTAGGTCATCAGGGCAAAGTCCCTGTGATTCGGCTGACCTCGTTTCCCAGGTCTCTCTAGGCCACACTAGATCGAATGGACCTTCGACAACCGACACTGAGCAACCTGTAACGATTGGTGCTGGCGGCGGCGTAGTTGGAGGTTGGGGTATTGGAGTTGGATTGCTATCCCCACCTCCGCATCCGCAGAGCACCAAACTAACTATATATGTAGCGAAGAATGCGCGAAAAGTAAAGCAACCAACCGAACGACGCAATCTAGACATTACCCAAGAAGCTTGGCTTATGAAGTTTGAGTAGGCCTTTATCCTTAAGGGAAAACGATGTTCTTACCAGCGAACTCGCTAAATCGCTCGTGCACGACATCGGCCAAAGATTGTTGAGGATCAGACACGTAATCGCCGGAACGAACAAGAAATGCCGTTGGATCTGTAGTACCTTTAGGTTGAACCCCATCTTCAACCGACTGGCATGCGTTGAGGATCGTGGCACGAAAGCGTGTAATCCCTAGATCCGTTTGAACCAACATTTCTTGTGTACGATTTGCGATCTTACCCTGGCTATCTGCGACGGCCTGATCTTGCTCGGAGATATTCGCAATACCCGTGTAGTTGGTGTCGCGTTGCATATCACGATCGATCAGGTAGTCGTTCTCTCGACGTCGCACAGGCAAAAAGTCGTCGTCGACTTCGGCGAACAACCCCCGTCCGTCGAGATACCGTGCGCGTTCGTCATCCGAAATCTCGCGATCGGGATGCCACGCATAGCAAAAAATCCAACACGACTCGTCGTCATATGGCACCCAAGTATTCATCAAACTCGTGTCTTCCGGGAAATTCCCAGGTGTAAGTGAATGATTTGGAACCAGGTATTGAGTCATGCGCCAATAGGTATGGTTATCGTCAGCGCTTCTAGCAGCACACAGCAGCAAGCCTGCGTCGTGCTCTAAGACCGAGAACCGAGGGGCACCGTCTTCGATCAACCAGCGAAAACGGGTGTGATTTGGAGATTCGTTCGTATCTCTTAATGTAGGTCGCTTACCTCCGTCAAGAAGACTCGCTTTTTCGCCATCGTAAACGCCTGCGTGAAGATAGGAGAAGTGGGACGTATCGAGTCCACCCTCAACTGCTTGTGCCCAATTGCACTGTTGAAATTTCTTCGACACGAAGCGTTGCTCTGGCGGCATCGCGAGATACTCAAAGTCTGGCAACGGTGGTGGCGATTCGCCAAAAAAAGCCCAAACAACGTCGCCTCGCTCCTCTACGTTCAGCGCTTGAATACTTGCTCGCGGCATCAGGCGCGAGGCAACTTCAGGAGTGGCATTAGGAATGTCCACACAATTGCCGTGCCTATCAAACTTCCAGCCGTGGTAGATACACCGTAACCCACAACCTTCGTTTCTCCCGAAGAACAGGTTGGCACCGCGGTGCGGACAGCGTGGTTTTACGATACCCACTTTTCCGAGTGTATCGCGAAATGCGACAAAATCTTCGCCGAGGAGTTTTAATCTGACCGGCGGACAGTCAGGGTGCGGCAGTTCACGGGAAAGTAGCGCGGGCATCCAGTATTCTCGGAAGGTTCGCCCCATCGGAGTGTCTGGACCAGTCTCGGTTAGTTTTTTGTTGTCAGCGAAACTGAGCATTAGTGATTCTTGACCTTGCGTCAACAAATGAATACTAAATCTTCGGTTGCAGTATGTCTATACAGCCAATGGGTGGATCTATTGCGAATTCGCTCTACTGATCAGGATATGACAGGAAATGTTTAGATCGGCTTGCGTCCGACAGTAAATCCGCCGTAGCCGACACGAGAGACGTGTTGATTTCAATACTGGTAAATTGTCGGAAGATGTGAACGGAGTTTGGATAGTGTGAATCAAATAACTCAATCACGGATAAATTGATAGAGCGAACATCGTCGGGGACGCCTGAAACGCGGTGTCTCTAAATATCCATGTGACCTGAGACGTGAAACGTAGGGAAACGCAAAGTCAGTGGATCAACCTTTTTTTCGTAAACTGAACATTACTTCGTACACATGGACACGTGGTTTTCGTGACTAGTCGATTGCGATATCTTCAATTCATCGAGTAGTGCCAATAACTCAGGATCAGAGGTGAGGAGCGCTTTTGTGCGAGATTCATGGATACTTGAGTAGACGAGAAGAAGATCCTCTGCGGTGTCAACATCGACCGCGAACGCTGCGGACTGGACTGATCGAACCTGTAGCCCCAATCGAGTCGCGGCCTCAATGTGCGGATGGTAACTTCGTCCATCAAATACAAGAGGAAACGCGTTAGGGGGTGTACACACCAATGCGTTCGTGCCAATTTTGTGGCCGTCAGGCACGATGGTGACGTCCGCTTGGTAGTGGAGGACGTGGTCAACATCATCACCTGTAATCAGAGGCACATCACCCGGTACGATGATGGCCGTTGTGGCGTTTAGACCATCTTTTATCTTTTCACCTGCATCAGTCAGGGCATCAACGAGAGTATGAGCCTGATCGCGATACAACGTGACATTCCACTTTTCCGCGATTGACTTAGCCTCAGTCGCACGCGACGTTAACAGGATTCCGTCAACAGATTTCGCTTCGACCAAGGCGCGTAACACATCATTAAGCATGGCGAGAGCGAGGCGTGAGCGCACATTCGCGGATAATCGAGGTGACAGCCGTCGTTTCGCATTTTCGGCCCCTTTAAAAGGGACAATTGCCCAAACGCTCATGAACTGTTAGCGGAGCTCATCAAGAAAGTCCACACAAGCGCCCGCAAGCGCGATCTTGTCTTCTAAGGTGTGCATGATTGAAGGTGCCGTTCGCACGCGCATACCGAGTGCTTCAATTTCTGATGCATGGTGTGAGTCGGTGTTATCAATAACGTAGCCATCCAAAATGTCACGATAGTGTCGCGCAACACCCGCACAAGTAACTTGCATGCCCAGCTCGCGCATCATCTTGGCTGTAGGACCTTTGATTGCGCGATCACCAACGATAGGAGCAACCGCAACGACAGGAAAAGCGCGTTCGACCAATACAGATCGTATCTCATCGACCTCAAGAATCGGGTCAATCGAGAGAAAGGGGTTTGAGGGGCAGATCACAACGCCGGAGATTTGGTCAATCTTAATTGCGGGACTTACGGATGCTGGTATACGCTGATGGTATTCGAGTTTGGTTACCTTCGGCTTACACTGTAGTCGTACGAAATAGTCCTGAAACGCCAAAGATCCTTGGTCTGTTAAAACATGGGTGCGAAGAGACGCATCGGTTGCAGGAACGATCTTGTAATCGATACCAAGACGAGAACAGATGATCTCGGTTATTTCTGTTAGTGACTTTCCGCTCTTGATTAAGCCAGTACGAAACAAGTGCAGTGCTAGATCGCGGTCGCCTAGCTGGAACCAAGTGTCTGCTTCGAATCGCTTGAGTTCTGCTAGGCAATCCCAAGATTCTTCTTCGCGACCCCAGCCAGTCGACTGATTAACGATACCAGCGAGCGTATAAGTGAGTGTATCGATATCTGGCGAGATGCTCAGACCCAAATGTTCGAAATCGTCGCCGACATTGACGACGAAAGTAACTTCGTGCGGGTCGAGAATGTGAACTAATCCTAAACTCAGTTTCGCGCCACCAACGCCTCCTGTCAGTGCGAGGATCGTCATCTAAATAAGTCGTCCTCTAGAGGACGATTAATTACAGCAGCGGATTGATTGCAGCTCTCATCACCTGCGCCACGAACGAGCACCGCCGGTATTCGTTCGTCTGTTTCTCCCATCGCCAGCGTTGCCATCGCGGCGATACTGTCTGCACGGTTAATCATGGTGATCTTTAGTTCTCGTCCATGCAAATCAAAGCCACCACGTCGATCATCCAACACCATCATATGGCTTGCTCCGATGGCAATTCCGACTGTACCAAGCCGCCATGGACGATTCGCAGAATCGGTAATTAGTACCCCAATCCGTCTTCCAGATTTCCGTGCGATCTCATCGCGGATTCTCGAAGCGCTTCGATCGGGGTCCAAGGGTAGAAGCAGCGCCGAACCGTCATGACTGTGTTCGATATTCGATTGGTCGATTCCGGCGTTTGCGCCGACGTGGCCGAGTCGATGGCGCACGATCAATACACCTACTTTTTTACGAACGATATCGGTCGATTCCTGAAGAATCAATTCAACGATGCGGGGATCTTTCTCGACTTCCATCGCCAATTCAACGGCGGCGGTACTCGGTTCGACATCGGCCAAATGAACGAGACGACCCTCCACCTTTGAGATGACTTTCTGGGCAATTGCGAGAATGTCACCATCTTGGAGTTCGATTTGTTGTTTGGCAATTGCGTTGAGAACGACGCTAGGAAGATCGTCACCTTCATCGAATAGAGGTAAGCCTTCGATAGGCAGAATCTCGAAGGTCACGTTTTCAGTGGTCGTCT
>JAPOVY010000056.1 GCA_026707905.1 Gammaproteobacteria bacterium
GTACGGACTTGGTGCGCAAGCGATGGCTGGTGGAAGCTTCAAAGAGCCTTTCGCGACGGTTGCATGGCCGACTGCTGAGTTCGGCGGGATGGGACTCGAAGGCCAAGTAAAACTAGGTTTTCGTAACGAACTCGCAGCAATCGAGGACCCCGTCGAACGCAAAGCTAGATATGATCAACTCGTTGACGCTGCATACCAACGTGGGAAAGCACTCGTTGCAGGAACATCGTTTGCAGTCGATGATGTGATTGATCCTGCAGACTCACGTCGTTGGATTAGCGCGGCATTCGATTCGGCGCCACCACCACCCCTCCGAACCGGCAAAAAACGCCGCAACATAGACACTTGGTAGAAGGAAATTCCATGTCAACTGATGAAACGATGTCGCTCTTTGATGTCATGTACAACTGTCGCGCTATGCGTCGCCTCAAGAGTGATCCCGTGCCGGACGAGTTAATTCTGAAACTGATCGATGCCGGTAATCAAGCGCCAAGCGGATCAAATCAGCAGGGCGCAAGGTGGATTGCAGTCAAGGACCAGGGACAGAAAGACAAACTCGCAGCCCTCAACAAGACAGCGGTGCAAGCCTATACGGGTGTCGAATCAACGCGTCTTAACAGCTTGCCGCATCAGCCTGCTGACAAACGTCAACGTATGCTAAATGCTGTACTCTGGCAAGCAGAACATATGCAGGAGGTTCCGGTACTACTAATCGCCTGCTTTGAGTTTCCGGGACCAGTTACGAACGCGTCACAGGCTGGCGGGTCCGTGTGGCCCGGAATTCAGAATGTGTTGCTCGCAGCCCGCGCTCTGGGGCTTGGGGCGGCGCCTACAACGCTGGGCTTGATGAATCCTGCCGCTGTAAAGGAAGTGCTAAACCTGCCAGACAACATTGCGGCATTCTGCCTGATTCCGATCGGCTATCCACTCGGTAACTTTGGTCCCGTCACGCGACTTCCCGTTAAGGAAACGATGCGTTGGGATCGTTGGGAAGCGTAGCGAACAATGGATTACGTCACGTGGTCGTGGATATTTCTGGTCGTCTACATTGGCGCTATGTTGGGTATTGGTGTCTGGGGGACACTTCGGGTCAAACGTGCCGATGACTATGCCACGGCTCGTGGCTCGTACGGACCCGTTTTTCTTGCATTTGCATTTGCTGCAACGACGGCGAGTGGCGCAACGTTTTTAGGAGGACCAGGGCTCGCGTATACGTACGGCGTTTCGATGATATGGGGAAGCTTCCTCTACCCCATGGGCGTCTACTTCGGCGTGCTAATCGCAATGCGACTCATCGCTACGGCGGGACATCGATTCGGTAATCGTTCGATCCCCGAATATCTGGGCGATCGATTTCAGTCTGACGCGCTCCGGATCGTCGTTGCGGTGATCTCGTTAGTGCTGTTTTTCTATATTGCAGGTCAGCTTGTATCCGGTCTTGTGATGTTCGAAACCATGCTCGGTTTCGACCGTATGTGGGCACTAGTCATCACGACCGTCGTCTTGCTGATATATGTCTCTATGGGTGGTGCTCACGCCGATATCCTCACCGATGGCGTTCAAGGATTGATGATGTTGGGTCTCGCAATCCTCGTCATCATTCTGTTCGTGTTTGCAATTGGCTTCGACGGTGGTCTACCGAGCTTGATGTCCAACTTAACAGAACAAGATGAACACCTGACAAAACCGCTGAACACGACAACCGCGCTCGCTCATTCATGGTGGTCGATCGTGGCCGTCTTTTTCGCACACATCCCACTTGGCTTGCTACCTCATCTCGGTAACAAGCTCTGGGCACTAAAACGCACCGACCAGCAACATTCATTTGTAAAAATAGCATTCGCGTGCGGACTGACGCTTGGCATGATGTCACTCGCTGGACTGCTGACAAGAGGGCTCGTAGGTGAGGACCTCTTTATGACAGGAACGTCGCCAAACGCGGCGTTACCTGTCATGTTCATCGAGATTTTCCCAACTTGGTTAGCGGCACTAATAGGAGTCGGTGTGCTTGCTGCAATCATGTCCACAGCAGATGGTCTCGTCGTCTCATCTTCACAGATCATTGCGAATGACCTATACCGTCGATCGATATTGCCGCGAACCCGTTACGCGAAAACGCATTCGGAAGAACAAATCGACAAGCAAGTCTTGACAATCAGTCGAGTGTCAACCGTCGTCGTTCTGATTCTGTGCGCCGCGATGGCATGGATGCTTCAGAACACGAATATCGCGTTGATCATCATGATTGGCACTGGGGGCATGATGGCGGCTTTCTCAGGACCGCTTGTCGTAAGTGCACTTTGGAGAGGCGTCACCAAGAACGGCGCGTTCGCTGGATTGCTAGGCGGTTTCATCGCTTTCATCATCCTTCATGCGCAGTTACTGAACCCGGCATGGTTTGGTGAGAGTGGTGTCGTTTTCGATCTCGTAACATGGCTGTATAACGAAGGACCAAACCCATTCTCCTGCGCGGCATTAGGTGAGGTAGTCTCTGTTTCGCTAACGTTCGTTGTGTCGAAACTATCTAAGCCACTACCGAAGGAGTTCATTAGAGAGCTGTTTGAGCCCGAACAGACGGAGATCACTGACAGTACGATCGCAAAGTAGCACTTGTGGTGGTCGCGGAATCGTGTTTGGCGTCGGGTACGCTATTCAGGTCGTCGTGGGGCAAACAACCGCGCGATGACCTCCTTCGAATCAGCATCCGGCAATAATGTCATCGATGCCATCGCTGACGCGGTCGGAAAGTGCTGAATAAGGAAATCCCGACTATCAACCCATCGAGGGTCGTTCTCTCGCAACCATAGTGGCGGCGATCGCCATAGCTTCGCCGTCTGAATTTCGTTCGGTAAATTGAACGGTAGCGTCCCAACGTGAATCGATGCTCCGATCAGAAATTCACCGCGGAGTAACCCGCCTGAAGACTCGCGTAGTGCTTGAATAACGTCCGAATCGAAGCTCTCTATAACCTTGTTCTGATTCTCGTTCACGAAATACTCGTCAAGTTTCTTAAAGTAATCAACAATGTTCAAATCGTCCCGTAGCGTTGCGATTCGGAAAGCCTGAACAGTTCCTTCAGTATCTCCAAGCAGTCTTCGAATATGTGCGATGTTCAGCGCTACGAATGCGGACTGAGGCTGTAAGCGCGCGACTCGAAGCCATACGTGTTCGGCCAATCGAAGTTTCTGTAAGTCATATGCAAGTGATCCCAGCGTATTAACCGCCAGACTGTTCGGGTATTCACCTGCGAGTTGCCATACGGTTTCCGTAAATTCGACGGTGTCTTGTGTTTCCTCAAATGCGGCGACAGCTTGCCATAGCTTTTGACTAGGTCGCGATGCGATGCCTGTCGCTTCAAACAAATCCTTCGTTTCAGCTTGATAGGCTTCATGCAACGAAGATAGCAATCCTGAGTCCTTGTGCAGTAACAACCACTCACCAAGAGATTCCAAGTACTCGCGGTACGCTGTGGATTCATACTGTTCCGGTTCCGTTCGCAAAGAACTGTTGTCATAAAGCGCTCCACGAACCTGAAGCGTCAAGTGATCGCGTTGACTTTGCAGCTTTTCGGACTCGTCAAAATCAAGACCTTGTACGTTTAGGACTTCTTTCCAGTTCGGATGTGAGACGTTTACGACTCTGAAATCGATGCGTTCGAGAACACCTTCCATGGAATGTAGTTCGCCATCAACGAAATGTGTAATCGCCAAAATGTGAGAGGCACCCGATGCTTTATCGGGATTCCACATCACTGAGTTTGTCGATACCGTATCAACGACCGCAACGTCGCGACTCATCGCGATCGAGTCACGCAACGCCGCTGAGAATCCAACACTCAAAGGTGTGAATTCACCGTCCTCCGGAAATGGCAAGACAGCGAGTGTGATCTGTTTCGGCGCAGCTTGAGGCAAGAAGAGCGAATAGATCAATACTGAACCTAACACGACGGCGGCCATGAAGAATGAGGCGTAAAAGAAACCGTGCTTACTAGGTCGTTTAGTCAAAATCCGCTGAAACGAGATCCGTGAGGTAGTCGCGCGCGATTTTAGGTTCCGTTATTACGTACGCACCATGGAATGTCGCCGTACCGATTCGAAATTAACCTAACCTGCACACAATTTACGAATCGAAGACGCCGATAAGAATTAATCAGTGGCGAAACTAGAATGCGCGACTCGCATTCCAATTCCAAATCAGAGCACTTCGGTTCTATGACGAACAGCAATTTCTACGAGCATGTATTCGGAGTACGTAACAAGGTCGCACTAGTTACTGGTGGGACGAGAGGTATTGGATTGATGATCGCGGAAGGGCTAGTCCGTGCTGGTGCGCGTGTATATGTTGCGTCACGTAAAGCCGATGTATGTAACGCTACCGAACAGGAACTCACGAAATACGGATTCTGCAAAGCGTTGCCTTGCGACATAAGCACTATTGAAGGCTGTCAAGTACTCGCCGACGACCTCCGATCCCACGAGCAGACGCTCAACATTCTCGTCAACAATGCGGGAGTGACTTGGAGTATGGACATCGACGAATTCACAGAGAAGGCATGGGACAAGATCATGGATTTGGACGCGAAGAGTCCGTTTTTTCTAACGCAAGCTCTCCTTCCGGAACTGAGGCGCGCGGCCACGCCTGACGACCGCGCAAGTATCGTCAACATCACGTCAGTAAACGGACTTAAACCCGGCGGTTTGAGAAACTACTCCTATGTTGTGGCGAAGGCGGGTCTCGGTCAACTGAGTGCGCAAATGGCTCGTGATCTGATGGCTGATCACATCAACGTGAACGCAATCGCACCTGGTCCATTCAAATCCAAAATGACCGCACCTATGTTCGCCACCGAGGAGCAAGATCGACAGGTTACCCAAGGATTTCCGATGAAACGGTGGGGTGCGATGGAAGATATAGCTGGATTGACCATATTTCTCTCGTCGAAGGCAGGTTCGTACGTAACGGGTATGACAATCCCTTGCGACGGCGGAGCTACGACGACGACTTAGCAGCTTTACTCACGATTGGCCCCGCTAGCTCTAGTCTTCCGACCGCATAAGCACACGTCCGATCGTATCGTTTGCGAAGAGTTCGTTGATTCGGTCCGTCGAATAACCAAGATCGCTCAATACTTCCTCCGAGTGTTCGCCGAGTCGTGGCGAAGGGCGATCCGCTGAGAGGGAAGATTTTGAAAACCGCCATGCAAATCCCCCATACCACATGTCACGCACATCTGGATGGGATTGCCTTTCAAACCAGTTCCTTCGCGTGAATTCTGGATGGTCAAGTATTTCCAAGCAGTCCACGACAGCGACAGCAGGTATCCCGGCTGAACGAAGGGAATCCGATGCGTCGTCACGTGTTCGCTTACTTGTCCATAACGTCACCAACGGCTCAATTTCTTCTACACGTCGCAATCGTTCGGTATGAGCGTCGAACTCACCAGACTCGAGCCCAATGAGTTTCTTCAGACGAACCCACTCTTCATTGTTACTGCACGATATGGCTACCCAACGGTCGGGTTCATTCGTCGGAAAGACACCATGGGGTGCGTAATCTGGATGTCTGTTTCCCCATCGTACAAGTGGCTGTCCAAATCCTGCAGCAATGACCTCTTCGCCGATATAACCGATCGCGGTTTCAAGCATTGATCCACGAACGTTCTGCGCTTCGCCGGTTAAGTCACGATTGACCACGGCGATCAGCGTGCACACTGCCATCTGAAGCCCTGTGAACGCGTCTGTCTGATAGAAACCCATGACCATGGGATCATCATTTCGATATCCGAACAGCGCATCCCACCCAGCCATTGCTTCAATGGTCGCGCCGTTCGCTTTGTAATCTCGATACGGTCCTACTTCACCGTAGCCAGACCAACAAACGTAGATGATATCGGGCTTCGCTTCCCGTAATGAATCGAAATCTAGACCAAACTTGCGCATAACCCGCGGTGTGAAATTACTCATAACAACGTCCGCACTGGCAATGAGGTCCTTTGCGACTTCGATCCCGTCATCATGATTTAGGTCGATTGCAATTTCACGTTTATTGCGGTTTGTACCATTGAAATTCGGACTGACGTTGTACGGGTGTGCAAACTCGTTCTGCACGCTGCCTTCAGGTAGATTGCCACGCCAGTTACGCCACACATCCACACGTTTGTGACTCTCGACCTTGATTACATCTGCGCCGAGATCTGCCAGCATCATGGTTGCGAATGGTCCGATCCATGCTTGCGTAAAGTCCACGACTCGGATACCTTGCAGGGGTTTCGCCTTCCCCTTCCCGACTTTGGTTGATATGCGTTCACCTGTCCACTCGTGGGTTCCTTCGCTTCGAACCAATTGAGTAACCGGTGGTTCGAATGTCGTCATGATTGCTGGCATCCCTGGATATATCCCCTTAGCGCCAGTTTGCCCCGATTCCGACGTAAAAAACCCGATCGATTCCACCTGTTGGTTGTTCAGCAAATCGCTTGGTGTTTGGAAGAGACCAAATCGAGGTGCGCCGCGCTTCATGACGCCTTCGAAGACACGTTCTGGGTCGCAATGCCGTGATTGTTGTTTTAGGAAGGTACTTAGTTTCGTTATGTTTCGACGCTTTTCCGGCGAGTCTAGGTCCAAGGGGACCTCGTCTTCGGTGATGCCAAGTTCCGCAAGAACAAGAGAAAAAGTCAAGGGATCCAGTAAATTTCCTGAGATGTTGCCTTTTCCGATCGGATATAGCCTGACCCCGGTTGCCGGTCCGCCATGTCGTCCATCGGCTCTATCCATGAATTGTGACCGCACAAAGGGCACTGTAGTTGTTAAAGCATCTAATTGCGACGTTTCAATCGTTTCTACCTCGCCTGTCGCAATTCGCTTAATCACGGCAGCAAGTGTCGCGACGCATGCGTGGGTACCTACCACAAACGACACGATGTTAGCTGGCATTCTTGCTGGTTCTCGCGCCGGATCGCCATTGCATACCAAGAATCCGGAAGCGGCTTCAAGAAGTATCGGTGCTGCTCCCATCCCTGCATACAGTCCACCCTCTGCGAACGGAGTTACGTGGTGAAAAATCGTGTTCGGTCCAGGTTCAATTCCATCGAGCTTTAGCTTGTCGAGAGTGCGATTCGTCACAATCACATCAGCATCGGAAGCAAGCTTCGCGAGTCCTTCCGAGAGTAACGATTTGTTCGCCGAAAGATAACGCCACATGAGGGATTCACCATCTACTCGTGGCGTGCGACCCGGCAGATCTCCGCAATACGCCTTACCCACAGCGACTTGAGCACCCCACCTCGCAAGTTGCAGACAACAAAAGGAAATTGCAGGATCGTCCCCTAGTTCAAGAACGCGTAGCCGCTTAATCGTCATGTAATTGGAGTATCCCTTTAGCTAGCTAAATCTCGTTGATGAATCATTCGATTGGTCGAATGGTACGGTCGACAAAATCAACTAAGTTCTCTCATTTCAATTACAGCTTCTTGAACAGTGCTCGTGCATAGCATTCACAGACTCTAAGACTGTTATCCAACGCCGATGTCACGTCGAGAACTACCACAACGAACAGGTTTACCAATTGCGATCAGCGAACGATTTGAGTTTGTCAGCGAGAGATGGCTCGATTCTGCACGCTCGTTCCTTCAAGACAAACTAAGCTCGATCGATGGCAGTCTGTCGTTAGGACGATTCGCAGCTGTTGAGACGTACACAGATGCTCCGCCACATCTTGGATGTCCACAAAACGTAGCGACCGTGCATATCGTCGTCGAAGACGGCGAACTTGATATCGGCTACGGAGACGTATCAGAACCCAATCTACGTGTACAAGGCGACTACAACCGCTCGCTTGTGATTGGTGCTTCGGTTTACGAAGACCTGCCTGAACGGAGGGATCGAATTCAAAGGGAACTACGGCACCGTCACGGCAATGTACTAGAAGTAACCGGATCCGGTTTCGACGATGTCAATCCAGAGCTACTAGAGCTGCTTTCGGGATTGCACGACCACCTCGCTAAACGAACGGTGGGGAATCCTGATATACCTCACAAACTTAAGCACTTGGATGTTGAAACGCACATTAGCGAAGTCGAGGAAAACGGGTACACGATCTTCGAAAACGCGATTACCGAGGTATTTGTCGATGAACTGAACGACGACCTCGATCGTCTCTTCGAAGAGAACCGTCGCGGACAGGTAGCCGCGATGCTGCTATCACGCGGTCCTCGATGGGAAGAGGTAGCCATGCATCCACAAATCCATGCAGCTGCTCAATACCTTCTAGGCGCAGATTGCAATCTTGGTCAATCCATCGCTTTCAGAAAACCAAAGGGTGCCGATACGCACCAAATACACAACGACCCACCCCACCCGCATACAGGTGAGCTTTGCTGTAACGTAACAACGGTGTGGGCATTAAGCGAATTCGACGAAGACGCAGGACCTACGATCGTCGTCCCGGGTAGTCACAAGGAGAACCGACTACCCGATCAGGATGCTAAATCACGTGCCATCAAATTGACGATGGCGAAAGGATCTGTCGCGATGTGGCATGGCTCGCTCTGGCATGGTGCTGCAATTCGTGAACGCGACGGTGAACGAACCTCGCTTCACAATACCTATCTACGCAATTGGGTGCGTACGTGGGACAACTACCTGGAAATCGATCCCGCAATCTTGGAACGTAACTCACCAACGCTAACCACGCTTGCTGGAATAGACGACCTTTTTGGCAAGAACACCTACGACGGTATCGACTTCAGGCGACTCGCTGCTTAGCTACAGACGCGCTATGACGCTGCTTTAGCGGCTTCTTCTCTCGCTGCGCGTACTTTTTCGTTCGTTTGATTGAAAAGAAGGTCACGGCGACGTCTCTCTTCCTCGTCGCTCAATTCACGCTTACCCAAATCCTGACCAACACGATAACCACGCTCGACCGCAGGACGCCCTCTTAACTGATATGCCCAACGTTTAACGTTGGGGAACGACTCCCACATCTCCTCACCAATGACGCGGCTCACCAAAAACGCCCAGGGCCAAGTAATGATGTCGGCGATCGAGTAATCGTTACCGGCGAGATATTCATTGACCGTCAGTTGTGCGTCCATGACACCACAGAGACGATCAACTTCACCGACAAATCGTTTTTCACCGTACTCCAGTTGCTTTGGATCATCCGTGATGTTTTTTGCATAGTTCTTGAAGTGGTTGGCATTTCCCATCATCGGACCAAGATTAGCCATCTGCCAATGTACCCACTGCATGACACGGACTCGTTCACGAGGTTCGACCGGTAGGAACTTTCCTTCCTTATCGCCTAAGTACTCAAGAATTGCACCCGACTCAAAAATACTGATCGAATCGCCGCCGTCAGCTGGTGCATGGTCAACGATCGCCGGCATGCGATTGTTTGGACTAATCCTTAAAAAATCTGGTTTGAACTGATCGCCGCCACCGATATCAACAGGAATGACGTTGTATTCCAACTCGCATTCTTCAAGCATGATACTGGCTTTCCATCCGTTTGGTGTTGGCCAGTAATACAGATCAATCACGTTCGTTTCCAGTTCAAATGCGACTGCGTATATTAGCTTTGAGATATCGTCGTTAGCTTCGAAGGATCGGACCACGCAATGATCGAATGTGGATCAAACATCTTCAAAATCGAACCGAGTAAGATCACACCAAGTAAATACATCAGCTTCATAACCCTTCGCAAGACAGGTAATCTGCTATTTCCCTGCTTAGCGAGTTCAAGTACATTTGAATCGTCATGGCAAGAAATCAAAGATCTAGGCGGTATCTCAAAACAGCTGCTTGGCGACATGCACTTCGCGACGAAACACAACGACCGACTTTTTTCGGAATTCGGTGCCCCTACGTTTTGTAGTGTCTTAGAGGAACCTGACGTTCATCGCAAGGTAGAGAACGTTGAAGCTTTCCCGTTTGAACGACATGAGATCGCGCCGGGGGTCATTGCTATTCCAACACCTGGACACAGACCTGGAGCTGTCAGTTATCTAGTCGATGTTGGCGATTCCAATGTGTTGTTTGCAGGCGACTCCATCTGGCATGACGAAGAACGCTGGATGGCCCTGTCGAATGAGAAAAACCGTTCCGTGATGAAGAACACATTGGCCTCGCTGCGTGACGAGCGTTTCACGTCCATATTCGTAAATAGCTCGGTTAAGAATCCGGTGTACAGCATCGAGTTTCAGGACAATCCCGCTAAGAACGAATTTCTCGATGGTTTGGCTGAAGCGCTTTGAGTTTTACGAGATCACGAGCAGATAGATGGTGTAGCCTGCGATGCCGAGAAATACCAGGAACACGACTACCAATGCGGCAAGCAGCCAGTGTAAGATAGATTTCACTAGCTTCTTCATCATGATGATTTGCGCTATACCTTAGGCTCGGTTCGCGTGAATACTTCCCGAAATTGATCGCGAAGCGAGTTCTTCTGAATTTTCCCCATAGCGTTGCGCGGCAACTCTCGAACCGTCTCGACGTGTTGTGGTTGTTTGAAACCTGCGAGTTCGCCCTTCAACTGCTCCCTTACCGTACTCGTATCAACGTCATTTCCCACAGCAGAGACGACAACTGCGACTACGCCTTCTCCAAAATCCGGGTGAGGTGCACCGATCACGGCGACATCCGCGACATCGGGTAAGTTACCGATCGCCGTTTCCACTTCCGCAGGATACACGTTCAACCCACCACTAATGACGACGTCCTTCTCCCGACCAACGATTGAAACGCGTCCATCCTCATCCTGTACGCCCATATCCCCCGTAATGAAGTAACCATCATGGCGAAACTCCTGAGCAGTTCTATCCGGCATCTCCCAGTAACCTTTGAACACATTCGGACCCTTTAGTTCGATTCCACCGACTTCACCTGATACTAGCTCCATACCACGTTCGTCTGCAATGCGAAGCGAGATCCCTGGTAACGGAAATCCAACGGTCCCAGCTTTTCGTTCGCCTTTCAGCGGGTTCGACGTGTTCATGAGTGTCTCACTCATTCCGTAACGTTCGAGGATCGCCATCCCTGTTCTTTCGGAAAATTCACGGAAGGTCTGTTCTGTTAGAGGCGCAGAACCAGATATGAACAATCGCATATTGCTCACCAGATCTCGATTAAAGTCAGGTTGTGCACG
>JAPOVY010000013.1 GCA_026707905.1 Gammaproteobacteria bacterium
CAAGCTAACAACACGGCTTGACGAGGCTTCGGCGAGTTCCCGTAAACCTAACGTAGCCTTAATTCATGGAAGAAGCAAACCAAGCCAAACGCCCAGATAGAGTCCTATCGGGGATGCGACCCACTGGCTTTATGCATTTGGGGAACTATCACGGCGCACTAAAGAACTGGGTAGAACTGCAGTCGCAATACGACTGCTATTTCTTTGTTGCCGACTGGCACGCGCTAACAACCGCTTACGACGAAACCCATACGATCGAGGCTTACTCGTTGGAAATGGTCGTCGATTGGCTAGGGGCTGGGTTATCGCCTGAGCAATGCACGATCTTCATGCAGAGCAAAGTGCCGGAGCATGCAGAGCTTCATCTTTTTCTCTCGATGATCACGCCGCTGCCATGGGTCGAACGCGTCCCAACGTACAAGGACATCATCAATTCCCTACAGGAGAAGGACTTAGCGACCTATGGCTTCCTCGGGTATCCAGTACTTCAAGCGGCCGACATTCTCATGTACCGTGCAGAACGCGTACCGGTCGGCATGGATCAAGATGCCCATGTAGAGATGTGTCGTGAAATCGCGCGACGCTTCAATGAGATATACGGTCGGAGTGGAGATTTCGATGAGAAAGTGATGGGTCTTCTTGAGGATCAAGGGGAGACATTCAAACGAGATTTCCTTGAGCACCATCGCGGCTATCGCGAAGGCGGACGTCAAGAGTCGTTAGATGAAGGGCTAGCGCTTCTGTCTGCGAATGCTTCAATGTCGCGTCGCGAGTCTGAGATGCTTGAGGGATATCTACGTGGGACGGGGCGAGTGATTCTGCCTGAGCCACGCACTCTCGCTACGAAGACTCCGCTCGTCGTTGGACTTGACGGGCGAAAAATGTCGAAGTCATATGGCAACACGGTTCAGCTGCGCGACGAACCGAAAGACATCGAGAAAAAAGTTAGCCGAATGCAGACCGATCCGGCTCGGGTTCGTCTCAAGGATCCGGGTGATCCGGCGAAATGCCCAGTGTTCACATGGCATGAGATTTATCTCGACGAAGACCAGCGCGAGTGGGCAGCTAACGGCTGTCGTACTGCGTCGATCGGATGTCGCGAGTGTAAGCAACCGCTTATCGACAAGATAAGTGAGGAGCAGACGATATTTAGAGAAAGAGCATTGGAGTATGCGGAATCGACCGACAAAGTACGTCAGATTCTGGATGAAGGTTCAGAGAAAGCGCGAGTAATCGCGAAGGAAACCATGAATGAAGTGAGAGCAGCGATAGGAATCGCGAATGGCTGACGATTCGATGAATCGATCGACGGCTGAGCTGTCGTTAGAAGCTAACGCGGATAGTTCTTACCAAGTCCGTGTTGGCGACAAAGACTTGGACGAGCTCCCGAGCGATCTACATGTACCGCCCGATGCCATGATCGTCATGTTGGAGTCGTTCGAAGGTCCCTTGGACCTGTTGCTCTATCTCATTCGTAAGCAGAACCTCGATATTCTTGAGATTCGACTGGCAGATATCGCTGATCAATACATGCAATACATCGAGTTGATGTCAACGCTTCGTTTACAGCTAGCCGGTGAATATCTGGTGATTGCCGCAACACTGATGGTAATCAAATCGAGAGCGTTACTCCCTCAGCTCGAGAATGAAGATGAGGAGGAGACGAATCCAGAGGCGGATTTACGGCGTCGTTTGCAAGAATACGAGCGGCTAAAGAACGCGTCGGAACGTCTTGACGCCTTACCAAGAGTCGATCGTGAAGTTCACGTCGTCCATGGTCCTCTTGCTCAAGCCTTTGCGCCAGAGGTACAGCCAGAGATAGAGTTGAGGGACCTCATGGTTGCGTTCGCGGATGTGATTGAACGATCGAAGCTGTATCAGCGACACCGTATTACGCGTACCACGATTTCGGTACGGGAGAGAATGACTGACATCATCGGTAAACTCGAAAAGACCGACGAGTTCCTGCCGTTCGACAAACTGTTTGACGTGCGCGAAGGAAAAGTCTCGCTCATTGCATCGTTCCTGGCCATTCTTGAACTGATGCGAAGTAGCTTGGTGCGGTTGACGCAGCAACAACCATTTGCACCAATCTTCGTAGGACTAGCGGAGGAGGCGAGCGTTGGCTGATCTGACCCTAACTGAAGTCAAACGCATCGTAGAGACGTTGCTTTTCGCAGCAGACGAGCCACTGAATGTCGCGGCGTTGATGAACGTCTTTGAGCAAGAGTACGACGACCCGCGCACTTTTCGTGAATTGCTACTCGCGGCTCTAAATGAGCTTGAAATGGACTGCGAAGCACGTGGAATCGAGTTGGTGCAAGTTGCCTCAGGATTTCGACTGCAAGTCGACGAAACACACAGCGAGTGGGTGCATAGGTTATGGCGGCGAAATCCACCTAGATACTCACGCGCTTTGCTTGAAACACTCGCAATGATCGCCTATCAGCAACCGATCACGCGAGGCGAGATAGATGAAGTTCGAGGGGTGACTACCAGCGGCAATATTCTCAGAAGGCTTCAGGAACGGGGTTGGGTGCGTGAACTTGGTCGAAAGCAAGTCCCGGGATTGCCTATCCTGTATGGCACTACTCGTGCATTTCTCGATTATTTCAATCTGCGTTCGATTGGCGATCTGCCGCCATTGGCCGATGGGGAATCATTGCGCGTCAAGGAGGAGAGCCTGTCGCCTCCTCGCGTTGTGTCAACTGGAAGCTAGCTAACGCTAGTCTTACCGTCCAAAGTAACTCAGCACACGCCTATGGCTGGCAAGACAGACAACGCGACAGCTCGGACGGTCAAGCTGCAAAAAGCGCTCGCGGACGCCGGTTTAGGATCGCGGCGCACGATCGAAAAGTGGATTGAAGCGGGTCGAATCAAGGTTGACGGCGAACGCGCCACGCTTGGTGACCGGGTTTCATCGACCCAACGCGTTGAACTTGACGGTAAGTTAGTTGCACGACACGGCCATTCTGGTCCGCGCATGCTTCTTATGAATAAAGCAGCAGGAGTCGAGGTAACTCGTAAATCTGTAACCGATCGTCGAACTGTTTTCGCTCAATTGCCTTCGATCAAATCGGGTCGCTGGATATCTGTAGGTCGTCTCGACGTAGCAACGACAGGACTCTTGCTGTTCACGAACAACGGGGAACTGGCTAATAAACTCATGCATCCGAGTACAAACCTTGATCGCGAATATGCTGTGAGGGTACGTGCAATGCTGGATGACGAGACACTAGAGCGACTTACGCGTGGGGTTGAGATTAACGGTGTCACGTGTCGGTTCAGTGATATCCAGTATTACGACGGCCGTGGAAGCAATCATTGGTACCACGTCTGCCTTATGGAAGGGCGAAATCGGGAGGTCCGTCTGCTATTTGAGAGTCAAGGCGTGATGGTATCTCGTCTAAAGCGTGTGCGGTTTGGACCGTTCATCGCGCCAAATTTCGTGCCTGCGGGTCGCGTTGTAGAGATTCATACGGACGAAGTAAACGCGGTATGCGAGATGCTTGGGTTATCGATGCGCGCACGATCGCGCGGCGATTCGAAGCCGACGAATACGAACAGAGCTGTGTTAATCCCTTACCCGAATCTAACGCTACCTCGTTGGTATAGGTAGTAGCGGCCGGCTTAGGGACCTTTCCAGGAAGGTGCTTCAAATTTTTGGCCATTGACGCCCCGTGAATCCGGTCCGATGAGATATAGATAGAGTGGCATGTGCTCCTCAGGTGTTGGTAAAGTCATCGGATCCTCGGCGGGATAGGCTAAAGCACGCATGGTCGTGCGCGTACCACCAGGATTGAGCGAGTTTACCCGGATGTTCGTATCGCTCAATTCGTCAGCTAGTACCTCCATCATGCCTTCCGTCGCAAATTTCGATACGGCATATGCACCCCAGTAAGCACGACCTTTCCGTCCGACCCCAGAAGACGTAAAAATCACCGATGCATCTGAGGATCGTTCTAGCGCTGGGAGTAAGGCTTTGGTGAGTAAGAAGGCCGCGTTTACGTTTACGTGCATCACAGTTTCCCATTCGTTCGAAGGGTAATGTGCCACAGGCAGCTTCGATCCTAACAACGAAGCATTGTGAAGAATGCCGTCTAGCTGTTCAATTGCTTCCTGCAGGGATTCCGTAAGTTCGGCTTCGGACTGCGCATGCAGTTTCGCCAAGTCGAATGGGACGATCAACGGCGACGTCTCAGTAGCAGAGGTGATCTCATCGTTGACGCTCTCGAGTTTCTTGCGATCGCGTCCGAGTAAGAGTACGGTCGCGCCGTACTGAGCGTAGGTCGTAGCAGCGACTCGACCGATGCCATCACTAGCACCGGTCACAAGGATGGTTCGACCAGAAAGAAGGTTCTTTCTAGGTCGGTAGTTACTCAAGACGTTTCTCGGCGTGGAGTAGATAGTTCACGTCGAGATCGTCGCATAGAGTGCAATGACGTGTAAATGGGTTATAACGATATCCTTGGATCGTTTTGACAGTCAACCCGGCATCACGCGAAGCTTGTGCTAACTCTGAAGGGCGAATGAACTTCGCGTAATCGTGAGTACCTCGTGGCAGTACGTTGAGTACGTATTCGCCAGCAACAATCATCAGAGCATAGGCTTTCGGGTGGCGATTAATGGTCGAGAAATACAAATCCGCGCCCGGTTTGGCCAAGTCCGCAAGCGCTCTTACTGTAATCCGATAGTCAGGAACATGCTCCAGCATCTCTAATGCTGCGACGACATGGAAGGATTCGACGTGATCGCCCAAGTATGTTTCGGCGGTCGCGATCTCGTATTTAGGGTACTCGGTTAGACCTTCTTCGATTGCGTGAATCTTCGCGACAGTGAGTGGACCTCGTGCTGGGTCGATGCCGACGATTCTTGCACCTAAATACGCAAGGCTCTCGGTCAGAATGCCACCGCCACATCCGACTTCGATGACATCGTGATCACGCACTTCGGATCGGTCTGTGATGAACTTTAAACGTACGTCGTTGATGTCGTGAAGTGGCTTGAATTCGCCATCCTTGTCCCACCATCGGTGCGCAAGAGACTCGAACTTATCGAGTTCTGCAGGATCGACGTTAGGGTGGGCTTCCGCCATCGAGAGTCACCGTCAATTGCTAGTGCGCAAAATGATAGGTAGATGTTGTCAAGCAGTGCTTGCTTGTTCGAATCTTCAGGAGCAGTTTTGTGGCGATAGTTGAAACCAGTTGTGGACGTATCGAAGGACTCGACCAGGATGGTTTAAGTATTTTTCTCGGTATTCCGTTCGCGCAACCGCCGATTGGTGAAAAAAGATGGTTAGCCCCCGTTCCACCTGAACCTTGGTCGGGTGTACGAAACGCGAAAGCGTTTGGATCCTGTGCAATTCAATCAACGATTCCTGGTGCCGTAGGCGAACTCATTGGCATCGCGACTGGCGAAACGAGTGAGGACTGCCTCTACCTAAATGTGTGGACACCTGGTTGTGACTCGAATAAACGTCCTGTCATGGTGTGGATTCACGGTGGCGGCAATACGGTTGGATCTGGTTCGCAACCACGCGTTAATGGACAGCGCTTAGCTACGACGGGTGACATGGTGGTGGTCACCTTGAACTATCGATTGGGTGCACTTGGATTCCTACACGCACCGGAACTTGGTGGCACAGGGAATGAAGCGTTGCTTGATCAAGTCGCTGGGCTACGCTGGGTGAAGGGGAATATTGAGGCTTTTGGCGGCGATTCATCGAACGTTACAGTATTTGGCCAATCGGCAGGCGGTTTCGATATAGCGCAACTCATGGCGATGCCAGCAGCTGCAGGTAGCTTTGACAAAGCCATTCCAATGAGTGGATCGTTGACGCAGCAAGTCAGCGTTGACGCCGCTCTAAAGACCGCGCAGGAAATAGCAGATCGGTGTGGCGGTTTCGACAGACTCCGTGACGTCCCGGCGGATCAAATCTTGTCTTTACAGACTCAGATTTCAAACGCTCGTTGGGGACCGGTCAGAGACGGCAGTGTGATTAAGGAGGATGCGGCGGAAGTTCTATCTCGTGGCGAGTTTACGCGGGACATGAGCCTCATGATTGGTCACACTCGGGATGAATCGACGCTTTTCACGATCTTTAATCGAGAGTTTGCGGATATGGATGCGGCACAACTCCGGGACTTGCTTAAACGAGCTGTAGGCGATCGTGCAGATGAAGCACTTCAACGTTACGAGACGGACCGAGTAGAAGAAAACTTGAGCGTTGATCCCATCGAAGTATGGTCGGCAGTGTCGACCGATCGAATGTTCCGTATACCTGCGGTTCGTACAGCGGATGCCCATCGACAACACACAGAAAACGTTTGGATGTATCGATTCGATTGGGAATCGCCAGCCCATGATGGACGATTGCACGCGTGTCACTCGCTCGATATTCCATTTGTTTGGGGTACGTACGGCATCGAACGAATGAAGCGCTTCTGTGGCGAGGGCGACCACGTCGCGCATCTTTCAGATCGATTGATGCGCTCCTATATCGCGTTCGCGCACACAGGTGATCCCAACCACGATGGTATCCCAGAGTGGCCTCGATACGAAGAGAGCCGTTCCACAATGTGTTTTAGCGACGAAATCTCACCCGTTGATGCACCGATGGATGCGACTCGAGAATTCTGGGTTTCTAACGTAGATTGAGATCGAAGAATAGAGCGAATCAGACGCTTCAAACAGCGAGTTTGTGAGCGAAAAACGTTGCCTCAAACCGTGTGATTCGTACCGTCTTTATGACTTGTTAGAAGGGTACAAATTAGCCTCAAAAACGGGACTTGCATGATATAATTTAGTTACCTCCTACGACGATATAAAAGTCTTATAAATCAATAAGATATGAGTGAAAATCAAGCATCACTTGACGCTCAGGAAGATGCTAGTGTAGATAGCGCATCTGAGCCAGTTTCTGAAGCGCCGCAAGCGACCGACGACGTCGCTGGAAATGGCGGCGACGGCATGCCTCCGAGCAGCGACGGTACCCCACCTGGTCAAGGAGGCGGCGGTGTAAATCGGGTCAGCTTGACCACCGAGGTCGAGCAGTCTTACATGGGTTACGCGATGAGCGTGATCATCGGTCGTGCGCTGCCGGATGTACGCGACGGGTTAAAGCCCGTGCATCGACGTTGCTTGTTCGCGATGTCAGAAATGGGCAACCGGTACAACCGACCCACGATTAAGTCCGCACGCGTCCAAGGTGAGGTGCACGGTAAGTACCACCCGCACAGCGACCAATCGATCTACGAAACACTCGTGCGGATGGCACAGTTATTCCTCATGCGGTACCCACTCGTAGACGGGCAAGGAAACTTCGGATCGGTAGACGGCGATCCACCTGCTGCGTCTCGGTACACAGAGATGCGCATGACTCGAATCGCGGAGATGTTATTGGCGGACCTCGACAAGGAAACCGTCGACTTCATGCCGAATTACGACGAGACGTTGACCATGCCCGTGGTCTTGCCGACGCGGATTCCAAACCTGTTGGTCAATGGCTCCGATGGAATTGCTGTGGCGATGGCAACGAAAATGCCGCCGCATAACCTTGGCGAGATTCTCGACGCATGCATCGAAGTTGTTCAGAATCCCGACGCGACGCTTGACGATCTGTTGAAGCACGTGCAGGGTCCCGACTTTCCGACTGGCGCCATCATCAATGGTCGTGCGGGTATCGTCGATGCCTATCGGACCGGCAGAGGCACGATCTCAGTCCGGTCACGAGCTGAAATCGTGCAAGGCGACCATCACGATTCAATTGTCGTCACGGAGATACCGTTCCAGGTTAATAAGGCACTTCTCATATCGCGGATTGCGGACTTAGTCAAAGCCAAGAAGATCGAAGGGATCACTGAGCTACGCGACGAATCTGATAAGGATGGTCTGCGAATAGCAATCGAGGTGCGTCGGGGCGAAATCGCGCAAACTGTGTTGAACAACCTTTACCGGCACACAGCGCTCGAGTTATCGTATGCCATAAACAACAACGCGTTGGTGAATGGCGAACCACGACAGGTCACACTCAAAGAGATCCTCGTGGAGTTTCTCGCGCACCGACGTGAAGTCATCGCTCGGCGCACGGTTTATCTGCTGCGGCAAAGTCGATCTCAAGGTCATGTGCTCGAAGGTCAAACTGTTGCGCTCGCCAATATTGACGAAGTCGTCGAACTCATTAAAAACGCGGGAAACCGCGAAGAAGCTCATCGGGCGTTGCTTGATCGATCATGGGAGGCGGCGAGCATTCAAGCGCTGCTTTCTCGCGCTGAACGCGACATCGTTAGACCGCTGGATTTAGAAAACCAATACGGATTTCAAACGCAAGAAGACGATGTGGATGGCCCGGGTTTCTATCGCTTGTCGCCGCGTCAAGCAAATGCGATTCTTGATCTACGTCTCCATCGCTTGACCAATCTCGAACATCAAGAACTGGTGGATAACTACAAAGAAATCGTTACTACCATTCGCGAATTACTTGAGATTCAAGATTCCGAAGAACGCGTAGACGAGTTGATCATCGAGGAGTTACTTGAGGTCAAGGAGCAGTTCGCGGACGACCGTCGCACGGAGATCCGAGACGCAGTCGAAGACTTGACGGATAAGGCTCTGATTAAGCCCCAAGACGTCGTGATCACCATTTCCCATCAGGGCTATGCGAAAGCGATGCCTGTTGCGGAATACAACGTTCAGCGACGAGGGGGCAAAGGCATAACGGGTGTGAAATCACGCGAAGACGATTTCACCGAGCATGTTATGGTCGCGCATAACCACAGCATGCTCCTGATGTTCACAAATCGGGGCCGCGTATACAGTTTGGACGCCTACAAGGTTCCACTTGCAAGTCGTGTCGCAAGAGGTTATCCGCTTGTCAACCTACTAAAACTCGAAGATGACGAAAAAGTCTCGTGTGCTTTCGCGGTTGACGATACGGACGAGTCGGGTTTTCTTTTCTTTGCGACCCAACGAGGCTACATCAAGCGCACGAAGTTCGATGCGTACAGTCGGATCCGCACGAGTGGATTGATCGCACTAAAGATCGCTGACGATGATCAACTGATCGGCGTTGCACGGACCGACGGTACGAATGACATCATGCTCGTCCAGTCTTCAGGGAAACTCGCGAGATTCAAGGAGTCTGATGTACGTGTCATGGGTCGCACTGCGCGAGGTGTTCGCGGTATGCGCCTTCGCGACGATGATCGAGTTATCTCCCTGATCGTTCCTCAGGACGATGGGTTGTTACTTACCGTTTCGGAACTGGGACTCGGTAAGCGTGTTAAATTCGATGAGTTCCCGGTAAAGAGTCGCGGAATCTTGGGAATGCGTGCCGTAAAGATTACGGAGAAGACGGGTTCATTGGTGAATGCACTGCAGGTGTTTGAAGGAGACCACTTGCTACTGTTAAATCAAGACGGTAAATTCATTCGAATCGACGCTGACACCGTAAGTCTTCTGTCGCGCGGTGCAAGCGGCGTGAAGTTAATGAATGCTTCACCCGACAATCCTGTGGTTGAAGTAGATCGACTCGCAGACGAAGACGCGCCTACGGAAGAGATCGCGGATTAGGGCGCGAGTTTACCTTCGTGCAACAGATTGATGGAAGAAGACAAACTCGCTGAGCTACGCGCGAAGATTGACAAAATAGATAACCAGCTCATTGAGTTGCTCAATGATCGAACTCGATGCGTTATCGAGGTCGGACAGGTTAAAGCGAAGGACGAGAATTCTGAACGGGGCGGCGTGTTTCGTCCCGAGCGCGAAGCGCAAATTCTGCAACGTATTCGCGATCTGAATGAAGGTCCACTGTCCGACGATCAGGTCGAGTTGCTGTTCCGCGAAGTCATCTCAATGTCGATCGCGTTCCAACAACCAATAAGTGTTGCCTATCTAGGACCTGTTGGAACGTATTCGCATAGCGCCGCTATCAAACAATTCGGTCGATCAACGACGGTTCGGCCACAACCTTCGATCCAGGACGTTTTTCATCAGGTCGAAACCGACAACGCACATTACGGCGTCGTGCCGGTAGAGAACAGCACCGAAGGTGCAGTCAATCAAACGCTCGATTGTTTTATCGACTCTAACCTTCGTGTGTGTGGTGAAGTGAATTTACCGATCCATCACGCTCTGATGGCGCAACGAGGAGTTGAGGTCGAGTCGATCCAAAAGATTTACTCCCACGAACAGTCCCTCGCTCAGTGTCGGAATTGGCTTCGTGAGAATCTTCCGGAAGTTCAGTCCCAAGCAGTCGTGAGTAACGCTGAAGCAGCGCGTCTTGCGTCGTTGGAAGAGAATGTAGCGGCGATCGCAGGCGAACTAGCTGCAGATCAGTTTCAGCTAGATCTGCTACAGACAAATATCGAAGATCAGGCGTCGAATGCGACGCGTTTCTTCGTACTCGGTAAACAAAACGTTTCACCGAGTGGTTCGGACAAAACGAGTCTGCTGGTCAACACGGCGAACCGTTCCGGTGCGTTGGTGGAAGTACTTTCGCCATTCCAACGTCATGGCATCAGCCTGTCTCGCGTTGTCACTCGACCGGCGCGGTCGGGCAATTGGTCATACGTCTTCTTTATCGACTTTGATGGACACGCGGAAGAGGAATCTGTGGCAACGGTTTTGGATGAG
>JAPOVY010000092.1 GCA_026707905.1 Gammaproteobacteria bacterium
TGTCAACATCATTCAACCCGGGGTCACCGAAAACGCACCTCAGCTAGTCGCCGGTATCGGAGATACGAGTGGCGTCATGGAACGCGTTGAAGGTCGTACTGCAGGTGATCTCATCGCCATCATTGAGCGTGCGATTCCGGCAAACATTTTCCTAGCAGCGTCGGAAACGCAGTTGCTTGCGTTGATCTTCGTGGGTGTGGTCTTTGGCTATTTCATGTCGAAATTGACTGGTTCAATCGCCGACACGATGACCAGTTTCTGGACTGGCGTTCATGATGTGATGATCATGATCACGCTTTGGATCATGCGCTTCGCGCCCGTAGGAGTTCTCGCACTCGTCGGCGTCGTCGCGATCAGAAGTGGTTGGGACGCATTTCAACCCTTATTGACATTTGCAGTGACCGTGCTGCTCGCGCTTGCTTTCCATTTCTTGGTAGTTCTGCCTCTCCTACTCAAATTTGTAGGTGGCGTGAACCCAATTGCGTATTACGCGAAGGTCTCACGTGCGCAACTCACTGCGTTCTCAACTGCGTCATCATCCGCGACACTACCAGTCACGATTCGCAGTGCTGAAGCCGCTGGCGTGTCGAATCGGGTTACCGGGTTCGTACTTCCACTAGGCGCGACCGTCAATATGGACGGTACCGCTCTTTATGAATGCGTCGTCGTGATCTTTATCGCTCAGATTCTCGCTACGACCGCCGGTGTTGATTTCACGTTAATGCAACAATTGACCGTCGTTATTCTGGCATTACTTACGTCGATTGGTGTTGCCGGTGTACCGGCGGCTAGCTTGGTCGCAATCACGTTAATACTTACCGCGGTCGGCTTACCTGTTGAATTCATCGGTATCGTATTAGCGGTCGATCGAATTCTCGATATGTGCAGAACAGCCGTTAACGTAACGAGCGACCTGTCAATCACGGCGATCATCGCTCAGAGCGAGGGTGACAACCTTGAAGCTGCAAATAATGATTCAGTGAGCGAGAATGAAAATAGTTCTAGTGCCGCTTGACTGATTTGACTAAGTTAAAACAAAGACCCATTGGTGTGCGAGTACTTCGCGGTCTCGCACACTAAAAACGATATTGGGAATTTCTTGAGACTAGGTGTGACAACGCATTCGAGAGCAAGCCTACACTGTATATAGCGAATTACTAAAGCGTGGCGATCCAGTCTCTTAATGGTGTAAAGGATGCGGCGATTGTCCAGTGAGCTTGAGTTATTTCGCCATCAATTTCACTCGAGTAAGTAATCGACTCGGTAACGACACCAATAGCTTCAGTTTTCTCATCAGCGCGTAATACGACAGACCCGCTCTGACTCGGAAACGCTGGAAACGGCAATTCAAAAGCTTCGTATTCGTATGGCACAGATTCGTATAAGTACTCTGCTTGAATCCGTCCGGACATCATCCTTCCGATGATCACCCTATCACTCGCAAATCGCGGATAACCTACCGAAATTACCGATTCTCCACGTGAGAATTCAGAGAAACCATCAGGCAGCGATGCAACAGAGAAGAATGAAGGTGTTCAATTTCCTTTGATCTCTGATATATAGATTGCTGCAACGTCGGCAGTGTCGTGATATTCGATTCTCTCAATTGGCCATTCGTAGTCTGAAGGACCAATCGCTAGTACTCTCAGCTCTTCAACTTGCAATGCTTGAACGACGTGAGCCGCTGTTATGAGGATTCCTGATTTTCTATATCCAAAACAGGTTCCGACGGTTTGGTCGTGTTCAAGCGAATTGATAACAAAGACGTAGTCCGTACCATCGATTTTATGTCCTTGCATCGACCTAAATGTTCCGTTCCCAATCGACTTTTAATGACTTTGTCTTTCCGACTGGACGAAGGCATCAACCTATCACCCATATCAAGTTCTCGCCAATACTTTGATAAACCTTAATCAATTGGAGACAGTTTCATATTTAGGTTCAGAATTAGCGCCCTACGGCCTTGACGCACTATCCGTACTCTCAATGCACTCGAAGATTTCTGAAGAGTTCTTTCTCTGCTCACATTGGCTTGGTAGGAAGCGTTTGACTGGCAGGTCGAGTTCTAGTATTGCGAAATAAGTTTCATTCGTGAATTCGGAAGCCAAGCCCCTACCCTCTTCGCAGTACCTTTGCGCGGCGAGTGATTTCTCTACGGCCAGCTAGTAACTTCTGATTTCGGTCTACTCAATTGATGCTGTTTCGCTTATTGGGATCGGGTATACGTTCTGCGGAAGTTCCTTCGATCTGGACCGGCGCGAACAGAGACATCGACCAATAGTGTGTCGCCATCAGAATCTAGTTGATAGCGTTCGGTTCCTGACGTATGACTAACAAATGACTTTACGACGAGACGAGATTGCTCCCAACCGGCATCGACCTTCCATTCTGCACGTGTCTGTAGCCCCCAAATCAGGTCTCGATGTTGCCCGTCGCCGTATGAGATACTAATGGAACTGCTGTCTTGTTCGACCGACAAACGGTCAGCGGCGATCACAGGGAAATCTTGCGTCGCGTAAAGAATCGACCCGAACGCATCTGATCGTTTGCCCTCGATCTCCGCAGCTTTCAGCCTTTGCAGCGCTGCCTCGTTGTCAGGTGGCGCGTCACTGCGCGTTTCGTCCAGTACCCAGATGCCAGAGAGGTCGACACCATACGGAACGACCGAACTTAGTGAACTCGTTGCAGGACCACAACTGCCAACAAATAGCGCTAGAAGGACGACGAGGACCGTGTAGAGCGTCCTCGTTAATCGCGGATTTAACCCCAGCAATACGATGCCGTTCCTATTGATTTAGTCTACCTTGCTACTCGGTGCGTAGCGCTTCGATCGGATCCTTGTTGGCGGCACTCCGCGCCGGGTAGAAACCGAAGAAGATGCCTATTACGCCTGAGAACACAACCGCCATCATCAGCACCCACCATTGAAAATAAATCGGCCAACCGGCAAGATAGGACGAACCGGCGCTAACAATGATTGCTAGTAAGATCCCCAAAATACCGCCAGCAGTACACAGAGCGATTGCTTCGACAAGGAATTGTTGCATGATGTCGGTATTACGAGCACCTACTGCCATGCGTAGACCAATCTCCCGCGTTCGTTCCGTCACGGAAACCAGCATGATGTTCATGATGCCAATACCACCAACGATCAACGACACCGCCGCAATCACCGAAAGCAATGAGTTAAACGTGTTTTGCTGTTCAAGTCGCGACTCGATCCACTCGGACATATTGTTGACGGAAAAAGCTTCGCGCTCCGGATCTATTCGATGACGCGTGTGGAGCAGCTTCTTTATCTCTTCTTCGACATACAGCATATCCTCTTCATTCTCGACCGAGATATATATCCCCTCGACCGAATTCCCTGCCACGCCTTGCCGTCCTAACAAACGCGTTCGAGCAGTCTTGAGAGGTATCAACACCACACTATCTTGGTCAAACGATGTCGAACCAGGCGCCATCCCTTTCGACGCAAGCAATCCGACAACCGTAAATTGCACGTTTTGAACTCGAATCGTCTGGCCCAATACTTGACCTTCACCGAAAAGTTCCGTTGCTGTCGTAGAACCAATGAGTGCGACGCGAGAACCTCGACTCAATTCTGATGGTTCGAACAATCGTCCCTCATTCACACCCCAGTTCCGTACGACTAGAAAGTCTTCATCTATTCCGTATACCGACGAATTCCAATTCCGATTGCCAACTACGACCTGCGCGTACCCGCGAACTGTAGGAGCGGCCGCAACTATCTCGGGGATTTCCCGCTTAATCGCGTCTGAGTCGTCTTCAGTTAGTACCGCATTCGCTCCTGCCGCGCCTCTTACGCCGCCACGACTACGCCAGCTGCCGGCGTAGACCATCATGAGATTACTTCCCATTTCACGCATCTGACGATCAATATCGTGCTGTGCGCCCGCAGTTACCGTCATCATCGTGATTACGCACGCAACCCCGATCATGATGCCGAGAATAGTTAAGAAACTACGCATCTTGTGGACGCGAATCGAGCTCCAAGCGACACGGAGTAGTTCGATGACATCCATACCTACGCTGCCTCCGCCTTCAATTGTTCAACCCCAGTGATCTTACCGTCTAAGAACCTAATCATCTGGTGAGCGTGAGCGGCGATCAGATACTCATGAGTGACGAGTACGATCGTCAATCCGGATTGGTTTAGATCGTCGAAGATGTCCATGATCTCTTCGCCAGTGTGCGTATCGAGCGCACCTGTCGGTTCGTCTGCGAGCAGGATCGCCGGTTCATTGACTAACGCGCGAGCTATCGCTACTCGCTGTTGTTGACCACCCGAAAGTTGTGTCGGGTGGTGACCAACACGATCCTTAAGACCTACGCGTTCAAGCGCCGCGTACGCACGCTCGCGCCGTTCGTGGCGTTTCACGCCAGCGTAAAGTAAAGGCAACGCGACGTTATCCAATGCCGACGTTCGACCCAAGAGATTGAACTGTTGAAAGACGAAGCCGATCTTCTTATTTCGAACCCCGGCGAGCTCGTTTCTGGACATCTGACTGACTTCCTCGCCTTCAATCCAGAGGTTGCCAGTATCGGGTGTGTCCAAGCAACCCACGATATTCATGAACGTGGATTTGCCGGAACCGGATGGGCCCATGACGGCCGCGTAATCGCCGCGTGCCAACGTAATCGAAACGTCGTCCAGCGCATGAACTTCCTCGTCACCGAGTACATAGGTTTTGCTGAGATTTTCGCAACTAATAATGTCGTTCATCACGAAGTCACTCGTTTCGCGCGGACGATCACCATGTCACCTTCCGCTAACCCAGAAACGACTTCCGCCATGTTGTCGTCTTGAAGTCCTATCACGATATTCTTCCGTTCTTCCTCACCCGTTTCCTTCAAGACATAGACTGATTGTCGATTGCCGCTCCGCATCGCGTTCATTTCCTCAAACTTTGTGAGTTGCTCGGGTTCAAGTATTGCCGCGATTTCCTTGTTGACTTCGTTAAAGAGACTCATCATCCGTTGACGCATGCCACTCGCACCGCCTGGGGAACCGCCACCACTCGCGAACATTGCCTGCATACGTTGCATGGACGATTGATAGATGTCGGCGACTTTCGACACTTGCTCGTCGGTTAGGTCAAGTTGCTCATCAAGTTGCTCGGCGCGTTGTTCCGGTGTCATGAAACCGCCGCCGCCCGGTCTGCCCCCACCTGCACCGCCGCCTCCCGTCGGACCGGATGTCGACTGCGGTTCCGGTTGGCTACCGCGCGGCGCGTAGGTTAGCGCGGAATTCGGTACCGTGAGTACATTCTCACGACTACCAAGCACCATGTCGACATTCGCGGTCATACCTGGAAACAGAGACAAGTCGTCGTTCCGGGCAGTCACGATGACTTTGTACGTGACGACACTCTGGTTCTCCGTCGGTGACTTACGGATTTGAGACACGCGACCGACGAAATCTCGATTCGGATAAGCGTCCACCGTGAATCGCGCTGGCAAACCTTCGCGTAAGCGTCCAACGTCCGCTTCGTCAACGCTTGCTTCGACCTTCATTTCGTGAAGATCATGCGCTATTACGAATAGCTCTGGTGCTGAGAAACTTGCAGCGACCGTTTGCCCTATCTCGACTGCTCGATTGATGACGGTCCCTGAGATCGGCGCACGAATGAAAGTCCGTTCAAGGTCTAGTTTAGCTTGAGCCAAAGCTGCTTCCGACTGCGTAAGTCCAGCGTGCGCATTCGTAACTGAAGCATTGGCGATCTCAACCGCCGCAATCGCTTGATCGAGCGCGTTCTTATCGTTTTCAAGTTCCGAAACGGAGACGTGCCCATCCAAGGACAGTTCTTCACGTCGCGAAAGTTCGCGCTGTGCGCGCTTCAGATTGCTTCGACTCCTCGTCAATTCCGCATTGCGACTTTGGATGTTCGCATTCGCCACTTCAACATCGGCTTCGCGCTGCAGCAACCGAGCTTCAAAGGTTCTTGGATCGAGGCGTGCAATAACCTGACCCTGTTCGACGGTATCGTTGAAATCAACTAAGAGTTCAGAAATCTGACCTGATACTTCCGTACCAACAATCACAGTGTTAACCGGCTCAAGCGCGCCAGTCGCGTTCACGACGCTCTCGACATCACCGAGTTGGACGGCTTTCTCTTCATATTCAAACGAATCGCCATTGTCACGCATGGCATACACGGTGCCACCCGCAATGCCGCCGAGGACGACAAGGGTGACAAGTACTAGCCAAACTTTTTTCATAGAAAGAAAATCGTTGGATCCCTTTAGTGCTACGGATTTTAAGAAGAATGACGTCGCATAAAATGCCGAAATCCCGTACCGGATGTGTTGACTACAGACCTCTAACAAGGCTCTCGAATATGAAATACGACGTCATTTCTGCCGACTGCCATATCGACTTTCCGTGGCTACCGGAAGACCTATTCCGAAGTCGATGCTCGAACGCGTTGCGAGACCGCATGCCCTACGTCGAGGAAACGTCGTCGGGACGTTTCTGGACCTCGAAAAATGGTGCGCGATTCGGACTCCAAAACGGCATGGGATCGGCGGGTCGACGCTACGTTCCCGGTGAGATACACCGTTCCGATCGCATGGCTGCACAAGGGTTATACGACGACGGTGAAAGAGGCATTCCGCGGCTAACCGACCCGGACCTAAGGCTGAAGGACCAGGAACGCGACGGTATTCAGGCGGAAGTACTCTATGGCGTACTAGGTGCTTCCATGCGACTCCAAGACGATGAAGCCGCCGTTGAACTCGTCCGTATTTACAACGAGTGGTTGGCTGATTTCTGCGAGAAACATCCTGATCGGTATGCGGGCATCGCGAGTATTACCGGTGCATCGATCGAAGCTGCTGTAGCAGAAGTTGAGCGCGTCGCAACTAGAGGTGCGGTTCGTGGCATTGAAGTCGCGATCACACATGACATGCTACCGCTCTTTCATCCCGACTGGGAACCACTGTGGGTTGCCATCGAAGACGCACGTTTACCGCTGCATTTCCACACCATCGGACCAAAGATGAGCTACGACTATGCCACACTTGGTCCGCTGCAGCGACGCCAGGCATTTGCAGTTCATATCACCGGTTTCCAGCTCGCGATGGCGACCGTCCTCATGGAGGTTGTCTACGGCGGCGTACTTGAAGCACATCCGAATCTAAAGATCGTCATCGGCGAGGCAGGTATCGGTTGGATTCCGTACCTGCTAGAGCACATGGACTTAGAGTGGGAGGATCAGTTCGCGGACCTGACGCTGACGATGAAACCATCCGAATACTGGCACCGGCAATGCTATGCCACGTATCAAAGCGATCCAGTGGGACTGCGATTGCTCGATATCCTCGGCGTAGACAACGTCATGTGGGGGAGCGACTTTCCACACCCAGACGGTGTCTGGCCCGATTCTCAGGAATTTATCGAGCGAGAGTTCAAAGGTGTGCCGGATTCAGTCAAACGCAAAGTCACATGTGACAACGCAGCAAACTTGTACGGTTTTTCAGCTTACGCAGAGAGCTAAGAGTTAGCAGGCTACGCCGCCTGCGTTGACGATTGCAGATTGACGAATTCCCTATAGGGACCGTCCTCGTGTGACATCAATTCGTCATGACTTCCCACTTCCTTGATTTCGCCATCATCGAGAAAAACGATCCTATCCGCTTGACGAATCGTCGAGAGACGATGTGCAATGACGACCACGAGGCGCTCACCTGCTTCGCTGCGTAACGAACGAACCAGCACATTTTCAGTTTGAGGATCTAGTGCAGCGGTCGGTTCATCGAGAACAATGATCCTCGCGTCTCGGACCAAACCTCGCGCGATACTGATCCGTTGTTGCTGTCCAACAGAAAGCGTGTCGCCTGATCTTCCAAGCACGGTATCGATCCCATCCGGCAGCTCTTGAATGAATTCCATGCAGCTCGCCGCTTCAAGAGCTTTCAACATGTCTGCCTCAGTCGCATCCGGATTCGCCAAGCTCAAATTCGAGCGAATCGATTCAGAAAGTAAAAAGTGCTCCTGGAAGATATACGAGGTTTGTTTACGCAAGGACGCGAGATCAATATCCATCACGTCGAAGCCGTCGATGAGCACGCGTCCAGTCGTCGGTTTGAGGAAGGCGGGAAGAAGATAGGCTAATGAGGTCTTGCCGCAACCTGTCGGACCGACGATTGCGACGACTTCGCCAATTCTCAGATCGAGGTTTATGTTCTTTAGTGCCTCATGCCCATTGGGGTACTTAAAACCAACGTCCTCAATCTCGACGCCTGTCGCTATCGGAACTAATTCGTTTCCGGGCTTGTGTTCTTCGTCGTCTGCCACGAGATCCATAAAAAAGAACACACGTCTTGCCGCGGCGGCCTGATCTTGAATGTTCAACCACAGTCTGCCTAACCCCTGAAACGTGCCCTGTAAACCCATATACATACCAAACAACGCACCGAAGTCACCAACGGTCAGTTGTCCCTCGATCACTAGATTTGTTACATGCCATGCAAGATAGAAAGCCAAAGGCCAACCAACGATCTCCAATATGATCCCAACGCCTAACCACGGGAACATCGCGATGCGAGCACGCCAAAATGCGTGAGCAGAACGGTTTGCAAAACGCTTCTTTTCAGTCTTCATCGCACCTAGACTTTGCACCGCACTGATGTTGCTCATGGTTTCTTCAAGCGTATTCGTCGTGGCGGCGCCCGCTGCGCGCTGATTCTGAGTCATCCGTCGGATCCATCTCGACGGCGCAATCGTTGTGATGACGGTTATTGGGATCATCAACGCCATGAGTCCAACGATCAACATCGACACTTCTGCATACGTCCACCACAACTGATAGAACGTCAATCCAAGACCGACAAAGATGAAGAACGGTGAGAACACCGTCTCGGTGATGTTGGTAAACACCATCGGTGTGTCATAAAGGGTACGATAGAGTGAATCTCCGACGGCCTGGTCGTCAACCCGTGCCATTGGTGCACGAACGAGCCGTTTAAACAGATCCGTTCGTAGACGGTTAATGTACCGTTGGGATAGCCTTACGCTGATCCACCATTCGGTAATGCCCCAAATCCCACCGGCTTCGCTACCTGTGAACGCACCGCCTTGACCGCCACTAACCGCATTCTCAGCATTACTGGCTGCATCCCGGCCACCGTATAGACCCGCACCCGTACCACCTGCTCGAGTTCCGATAAGAATTAAGCCGACAACATAAATAGTCAATAAGATCAATGCGATACTCAGCGGCTCTCGTCCTTCAAGGATCTCCAACAACCAATGCATGTGAGGCGGGAAATTGACGTCATCCGCCACAAGGGGAACTTGCAGGATTACGTGATCGATGACAATCTTTGCGAACCAACCAAGGAATAATCCTGGAATGATGATTACGGTCCGCATCGCCCATCGCGTGATGAACAGAGCCTTGACGTACTTCAGCCACTTAAATCCACGAAGTACGATTTTCATCGACTCAAGGTGGGATATCTCTGACTCAGTATCAATGCGATCGTCGAATTGCGCGCCAGCTTTAAACCCACTGATAATCGTGTGATCTTGCTGGGTCGTATCGGTCGTCCGATCGACTTTTCGACGTTGAATAAACTCGCGAATCACGTCGCTAAACCCTCATTGAACCTGAGAGTCCACTAACCCTACTTCCTCGGCTTCGACGAAGCGTCTGTAACGGCCTTCGGGGAGTTGACGCAGTTCGTCGTGGGAACCGGCTTCAACCACTTTGCCATCTTCGAGAAAAGCGATGTTGTCGGCATTACGAATCGTTGAGAGGCGATGAGTGATTAAGAAAACGACTTTGTCTTTACCCCAATCCGCCAGATTCTCTAACACTCGATGTTCTGTTTTTGCATCCAGCGACGCCGTTGGTTCGTCGAGAATCAAAATAGGCGTATCTCGAATCACAGCACGCGCGATGGTTAACCGTTGGCGTTGTCCAGCAGAAAGTTTCGCGCCGCGTTCTCCCAAGTTCGTGTCGTAGCCTTCATTCAATTCCGTAATGAATTCGTCCGCACACGCGATCTCGCACGCCCTCTTGACAGTATCGAAATCAACTTCCTCAAGTCCGAACGCAACGTTGTCGGTGACCTTACCCGTAAACAACACGTTTTTCTGCATAGCAATCGCATGGTTGCGACGAATGTCATCGATTCGGTAGTCCCGAATGTCCGTATCGTTGATCGTGACCCGTCCAACGCTTGGATCGTAGAGACGGAGCAGCAAGGACATGAGCGTTGACTTACCAGAACCCGTAACGCCAACAATCGCCGTTATGGTTCCTGCTTTCGCGGTGAGATCGACGCCATGTAGCACTTGCGTGCCATCGTCATACTGGAAATGCACATCTTCCCAAGAAACCGTATCAATGTGCTCTGGGAAATCCAAAGGATCATCGGGATCGAAAACTTTTGGTTCTAAATCGAGGAAATAAAAAGCACGTTCCAAGCCGATAAATAGGTCCTTCAACATGCACCACAAGCGCACGAAGCCTCTCACGGTACCAACGACTTGCC
>JAPOVY010000066.1:0-4003 GCA_026707905.1 Gammaproteobacteria bacterium
ATCTCATGCCCACCAAGTTGCCTCGGATGTCTTTCCTGTCGATGCTCTTTCTCTGAATTTTTTCGTTACCGCGCAGTTGTGCGGTTCCTTGGGTGATTCGCCCTGGCGGCATTGGGATCAAGCCCATGATGCTCTGCACGGTGACCGACTTTCCGCAGCCCGATTCACCGACAATCGCGAGCGTTTGACCCTCATCGACGCTAAAGTCGACACCACGCACAGCATGCACGATGCCGCCGTACGTCGTGAATTCGACGTGAAGCTTCTTGACGTCGAGTAGTGCCACTTCGATTACTCCGTCGAACGCATACGCGCGTCGAGCGCGTCACGCAACCCGTCGCCGAGAATGTTGAACGCCAGCACGGTGATACTGATGAAGATCGCCGGGAATATCAGCTCATGCGGCGTCGTTTCCATCGTCTTTCGTCCATCATTGCACATGCTCCCCCACGAAGGAATCGGCGGTTCAACACCCATACCGATGAATGAGAGAAACGCCTCAGTAAAGATCGTAGATGGCACGGCAAACGTGAACGTGACCAGGATCACCCCCATCGTATTAGGAATCATGTGCCGCAGGATCAAGCGCGGCGTCTTTGTTCCGAGCAGCCTCGAGGCATCGATGTAGCCTTCTTCCCGAATTTGCAGGATTTGACCGCGGACCAACCTCGCCGCCGCGGGCCAGCTCAGTAGTACGAGTGCGACCAGCATCGGCAGGATGCCGCTCTCGCCAGCGCCGATCCCGAACACGAGCTTGAACAGGATCATGAAGAGCAGGAAGGGTAGGGCGACCACAAAATCCGCAAATCTCATCAGCAGTGCGTCGGTTTTGCCGCCAATGAATCCCGCGAAACTACCGTACACCACGCCGAGCAGGATGAAGAGCAACGGTGCGACGATGCCGATGAACAGCGAAATCTGTGCGCCTTTCATAAGCCGCGCGAGCATGTCCCGTCCGAGGTAGTCAGTACCCAACGGGTGCCACGGCGTCCTCAGGGTGTCGCCGGGTTGAAGATCTGTGTCTGCGTCGATCCAACCGCTCTCAATCGCACCAGCCAAAGTGGCCGCTGCCGCGACGTCGATCGGTTGTGTTGATGCCGCGGTCGATCCGTCGGCAAATGTCGCTTCGACCGAGTACCAGTACCGGCGCTGCTCTAAATCGATGCGATCTTCATAAGAGTTCTCGCCTTGACCAATGACGTTGCCCAGTGGAAGACCAAGTGGTCCGCCTTCTGGATCGACAATCGTTCGATAGACGGTATATCGAGTCGCGCCTTGTACCGGCGACCAGGTCAACCGGACAAACTCGATCGACGGAAACCCGACGGCTTGAATGTCCGCTGGTGCACCAGTATCGCTCCATCGCTCGACGGCTGGTCGGTCCAACCAAGGCGTATACGGTTCGATGACGGTCATCGTCCGGCTCGCCCACGGCGGTTTCGACGTTTGGTTCAGGTCTTGCGTGTCATAGTCGAAATGCCAGAGCATCGGACCGAAAGCTGCGACCAACACCATGAAGACCACGATGAAGAGACTCGCGAGCGTTCTTCGATTGGTTCGAATGCGGTACCAGGCGTCTTGCCAGTACGAAAGCGATGGTCGACTGATCTCTTCACGATCAAGATCGACTTGCGCTCGCTTAAATGAGTAGGTACCGATGTCACTCATTCCAGACGTACCCTTGGATCGATCCACGCATAGAGCAGATCGACGATGATTACCATCAGTACCAGGAACGCACCATAGAACACCGTCGTACCCATGATGACGCCGTAATCGCTCTGTTGTACCGCAAGTACGAAGGATTGGCCGAGTCCAGGGATGCCAAAGATGTTCTCAACGACAAATCCTCCTGTCGTAATTGACGCAACCGACGGACCTAAGACCGTGATGACCGGTAACACTGCATTTCGCAGTTGGTGTCGAGAGAAGACCTGCGCGGCAGGAACGCCTTTGGATCGTGCGGTTCGAATGAAATCGGCGCTCACGATTTCGAGCATCGATGAACGCATCAATCGAGTTAAAAACGCCATCGTCCCTAACCCGAGTACCAGCGCTGGCACCAGCATGTGCGAGATGTCGCCCCAACCCGCGACCGGTAACACGTTGAAACCGAGGATTTGGTTGATCACCACGAGTATCAGCTGCCCAACTGACGCGAACACGAAGCTGGGGACAGAAATCCCGATGATCACCAGCAGGATGATGAGAACGTCTGGCCATTGATTCCGATACAGAGCTGTTAAAGCACCATATAGCACACCCCCAAGTCCGGCGAACACGATCGCGAGGATTCCGAGGATTGCTGATACCGGAAAGCGTTCCAGGATGATGTCATTGACGCTTCGACTTTCTTGTGCGAAGGAGATACCGAAGTCGCCTTGCAGCATGTTGGTCATAAAGATCCAGTACTGCTCAAGCGGCGGCTTGTCGAGACCCCACCGTGCCTTCAGATTGGCTTCGACTTCGGGTGAGACCGCTTTCTCACCAATGAACGGATCGCCCGGTACTTCATGCATCGCCCAGAAGGTGGCAGTTGCAATAAACCAAACGGTGATGATGCCTTGGATAAGGCGTTTCACTGTGTACCAGGCCACTAGCTATGAACCCTTGTCAACAATGCGTGCAAAGGCATAGTCCGGGTCAGGACCCACACTGCGTCGCGCAACGTTCTCGAGCCGATCGTGGACGACGTAAAGACTGCCGCGTTCGTAGTTCATCAGAATCGCAACGTCTTCGTTCAGGATGTCTTGGACGCGAGCGAATGCCTCCATTCGTACGCGTGGATCGCTTGAATTCTTCGCTATGTCGACTTGCCGATCGACCTCCGGGTTGTTGTAGCGACCACGGTTGTTCTCGTTCCACGAAGTGAATAGATCACCGAACGTCAGTGCGTCAGCGTAATCCGGACCCCAACCGGCCAGTACCAGATCGAAATCCCCGTCGGTCATTTTCTGCAGACGCTGTTTGAAGATCTGCCGGTCCAGCTTCAGTTCAAGTCCGAGCTCTTTCGCGTATTTGCTCTGGTAGTACTCGCTCTGCTTGTTCGCAGACGGGTTGTCACCGCTTAGCATGACCAAAGTGATCTTGTCGAGACCGAGTTCCTCTAACGCAAGCGCGTAGTGCTCGCGCGCCTTGTCGTTGTTGGTAATGAGCGGTTTAGCAGGATATTCCTCACGGAACTTGCCGTTGACGCCCTTTAACCACACTGGGAAGATCGATTCACCCGGCAGATTACCAGGTAGTTTGATGACCTTATTAACCAACTCCGACGGATCATTCACGTACTGCAACGCTTTACGAAGGTTGTAGTTTCGCGTCAATCGCCCTTCACGATAGTTGATTTCCATGAAGAAGACTGAACCATCCACGTGTTGGCGAATGTCCCAACGATTCCGCAAAGCGCGATCGACCAACTCGACGTTCAAACCTGCTTGCGCGATATCACCGCTTTCGAACAGGTTGATGATCGCGTTCGCGTCGCTCAGGATGTAAGCGAAATCAATCACGTTCAGATGGACTGCTTCTTTGTTCCAGTAGTTCTGGTTCTTCTCGAGTCGTACGTTGGCATTGTGAACCCACTGCGAGATCGTGAACGGTCCGTTGTAGATCAGATCTTCCGCATTCGCACCGTATCGACCGTCTCTCGACTCGTAGAACGCTTGATTGATAGGGAAGTACGTCGGAAATGCCGTCAATGACAGGAAGAATGGTGTAGGCTCGATGAGTCGAACGTTAAGTGTGTAGTCATCAATCGCCGTCACACCGAGCGATTCAATCGGCATGTCCCCTTGCGTGATTTCGCGTGCGTTCTCGATGAAGAAGAGAATGAACGCGTATTGGGACGCCGTCAGTGGATCGACGGCTTTCCGCCACGCGAAGACGAAATCGTGCGCGGTTATCGGTGCTCCATTACTCCACAGGAGATCTTGCTTCAGCGTGAAGTTGGCTTCCGTGTCTGTCACAGACCATGACTCGGCAACGCCTTCGACCAGGTCGTTGT
>JAPOVY010000066.1:4013-6678 GCA_026707905.1 Gammaproteobacteria bacterium
GTTGTTCTCGTCGTAACGTAAGAGCCCTTCCATGACATGACCCAGAACCATCCCGGACACTTGGTCGGTCGCTTTGGTGGAGTCGAGCTGCGGCGGTTCTTGCGCGAGGTTCAGCGTGATCGTGCCGGTCGCCGCGTCGACGGCGCCGATGGACGAACTGCGCATGCCTGTGCACTGATTGACTTGACCGAGTAGAAACAGTAAAACGACGAAACCGACAACGGCATAGATACCGTAGCGGATCAGTTGTCGCCCGGAGCCAGGAATGACATTGGCGACGGATTCGTTGCTTGTCTCAGCCAGGGTAGTTACTCACTGTACAGTCTTGAGGAGGTTACCGACGGTGCGCTCGAGGTGCATCAGTGAATTGCATTCTTCGGCTTGATGCACGTACGGTGTGTACTTACGCATTTCCGCATCCCCGGTATTCCAGGTGTTGCGAGGTTCAGGATTCAACCAGATCACGCGTTTGCTGCGCTGGTAAATCTCTTGAAGGATGTCTTGTTTGCAGTCACCGTAGTTATTCCGCGCATCACCAAGGATGATTATCGTCGTTCGATTGTCTACGTCATCAAGACATTTCTTCTTGAAGTCGACGAGCGCTTGTCCATAGTCGGTCGAACCGCCGCCGAAGTCCCGCAATGTCTTCGAGATCGCGTCTTCGATCTTGTTGCGCTCGAAGAGCTCGGTCACTTCAGCAAGGTCTGACGAGAACGCGAAGGAACGGACCTTCGGCATGACCTCTTCAAGCGCATAGAGGAACATAAGCATGAAGCGCGCGTAGTTCGCGACGCTTCCGCTGACGTCACATATCGCGAAAACCTTCGGACGATCGACCTTTACAGACTTCCATTGCAGGTCGAAGATGTGTCCGTCATAGCTCATGTTGCGACGCAATGTTCGAGGGACATTCAATGTCCCGCGCTTGAAAACCTTCTTTCGCTGCGAGTGCATCGTCACGAGTCTCTTCGCCATCCGATACACGATTTCCTGAATGAGTCGGAAATTACGGTGTTCTACGTTCGAGAGTTTGATCTTGCGGAGGAGTTCCTCGCGGAGTTTCATGCCTGTCGCATCGGCATGTAGCAGGAACTGACGCTCGACGTAATCGCGAACCTGCTCGCGTAACCATTCCTGGCGTCGCTTCAGCTCCTGCGCGAGGCGTCGATCAGGTAGGTTGAAACTCTGTTTGAGCGCAGAGATCTCTTTCAACAGATCGGCGAGTCCCATCTGATCCATGATGCGACGGGTGTAGAGACCTTTCTGCGTGAAGACCTGTATCTCGTCGAGATTGACTTCCTTCGCAGCATCCGCCATCTGCACGCTCAACTCGACGCGGCTGTCTTGCATGAGCAGTTTACCCAGTGCGGAGACGGGATTGGACATATCGCCGGAGCCGAGGTCCTCGTCCTCGTCCTTGTCGCCCTCTTCGCCTACAGCGCTGAATCGAGGTCGCGCTTTGCGCTTGGAGTTGCCTGTTTTGGTTTGACCGGCACTTCCGCCTTGGCCGTCGCCTTGACCCTGCCCTTCACCATCCCCCTCTCCTTCACCATCCTCACCATCGGTGGCTAGTGTGGTTGAGCTTTCACCCGATACCTCGGCGAAGCGGAAGAACTGTTCGAACGTGGTGTCGTACGTGTCCTTCTCGTCCGCCGTCTTCGGCAGGACGAGCGCGAGGGTGTTCTTTAGAAATTCGCGGTCGCGATAACCGGTGAGTTCGACCGCGTTGAGCGCGTCAAGCGTCTCCGCAGGCGAAATGCGTACATCCGCATTTCGTAGCGTGGCGATGAAGCTGGCTAGCGTCTTGTCCATCGCCTAATTGATCAGTTCGCCGTAACTGCCTTCTGCGTAAGCGTTGAGATTTCGTGATCGATGTTGTCGATATCTTCCTGGAACTTAAGGATCACGTTCAACGTCTCGCGCACCAGCTCGGGATCAAGCGATTCAGTGTGTAAGAGTAGCAGAGTTCGAGCCCAATCGATGGTCTCGCTGATGGCTGGGACTTTCTTAAGATCCATGTCCCGTAGCTCTTGTATGAACGTGACGAGTTGGGTGCGTAGTTGGGGCGGGATTTCGGGCACCCGAGCGTGAATGATCTTCTGCTCGAGATCGATATCAGGGAAGGGGATATAGAGGTGCAGGCAGCGTCTCTTCAGCGCGTCTGAAATCTCACGTGTGTTGTTACTCGTCAAGAACACCATGGGTGGTTCAGCGCGAGCCTTCACCGTGCCGATCTCGGGGATAGAGACCTGAAAATCGGACAGAATCTCAAGCAACAGAGACTCAAACTCATGGTCCGACTTATCGACTTCGTCGATCAGCAGAACGCAACCATCCTCTTCCTGCAATGCTTTGAGCAGTGGTCGCGGTTCCATGAACTCTTCCGAGAAGAAGATATCGCCAAATTCATGCAGTCGGTTGACCGACTCGCGGAATCCAGTCGCGCCTTGGAGGACCTCGTCCAACGTCTCTTTCAAGACTTGGGTGTAGAGCAGCTGCTTCCCGTATTTCCACTCGTAGATGGCTTTGGCTTCGTCGAGTCCTTCGTAACACTGGAGACGAATGAGCGGCAACGCGAACATCGTCGCAGTCGTCTTCGCTAATTCGGTTTTACCAACACCAGGTGGCCCTTCGATAAGAACGGGTTTACGCAGGTGGTAGGCCA
>JAPOVY010000066.1:6688-10261 GCA_026707905.1 Gammaproteobacteria bacterium
AGATAGACGGCGGTCGCGATCTGATTACTGCAGATATATCGATGGTCTTCGAAGCTATCTTTAAGCGAATCGACCGATTCGGCCAATTTCTGAATGTCGGTCACGGACCCCTCGGAGATGCGGACGTTATGGCGTCCGTTTCCGGACTTGAAAGGTCGTGAATTATGCAGTCACGTATAAACAACGACTCAAATGTCCCAGCTCGGGTAATTCAGCGCAGCTTGTGATATACGAGTAAACATCCTTGATTACGGCTGTTATGTACTTTGCTGTTGCTTTTGCTCCAAATGGTCACCAATGAAGTCGGGTTCAAGCGTTTTGTCCCGTCGAAATTCCTATAGAATGAACCAATTCATACCGTTGTCAAGGTAATTAGTGCTAACGACTCGATGCCAATAATTCAATGTCGATTTCATGGTTCGATGACGGTTATTCACCGTGTTGAGATATAAAGGTCTACGCCAGCGTTCGTCTTGACGAAGATTGATGACTTTGTGTGACCGCTCGAGCGAATGGGTCGCGGGGTGTCACAAATTACGTCTCTGGTTGAAATCCTACGTTCGAAAAGGCAGGTATTGCTTAATGGGAAAAACGTCTGTTTCATCGTGACATCAGATTCCCGATTGAATTGTTAAACCGTTAGCCGACATAAACTGCGAATTCGCGTTTTCCAGCATACCAGTCATTCAGTGGCGTTTTCCACTCGACAGTCGTCTCTCGCAAGGAGAGAGATATCGAAGTTTGCATGTAGCGCGTTATTCGCGAAGTGACCACGATTTTCAACCGCATGACGGACGGAGCTGTTCAGACTTTCGATGGCATTCTGTGGTTGCCGGTCACAATGCGGCAGGAGAGGACCCTGCGGATCGGCGCCGAGAACGCCAAAGGGGATCGGTACTTACGCGCACGTCGGTCACTGCGAAAGCGCGGTGTTCTGAAGGGGAAACGTGGCTCGTCGCACGCCCAGCAACCGGTCATGACGGCGACCGCACATGGTTAGAACTATGCTTGGCACAGTTTCGCCACGCGTGAAATCACCGCTACAATCACGATGAAATCCTGCACAACGAGCGATGCGTTCATCGTCAGTGACGCCCATCGCAGTTATGGTGGCGCGACGCGACAACTCGAGCGCTCACATGAAGTGATCAATCGCAGTGAAGGCGAACTACCGCGGGGACCTCGGCATCTCAAGACGCTGAATAACCGTCATCGAACCACGAAACCAAGTTTGAATCACTGGCATCGAGGCGTCAGCACCGAGCGCCTTGACAACAACATGAACTGGAATATGCGGCAGGGATTTCGACCCGATAAACCGCTTGAACCCGACTCCATCCGCGATCACATGCAACAGAAGTAACAACAAAATACATACCAACCTAAATTTAGATTAGTAATCCCAAAACTTGCACGAAGGGTCGCGTATCTGTCATATTTACCATTTTACTGAGATGAATATAACAATCGTGTGAATGCTAAAATGTAGAATGAAACAGATAGGTTCCTAGGAGAAAGTAATTAATGGACCGTTTCATTTGCCACAGAGAGTATGGAGAAACCGTACGTGAAATAATGTCTGGTGGCTCAGATCTCAACATAGCTGTATCTTATTGGTCTGAAGGGATACTAAAAGAACTCTCCATTGACGAATTAACTATGAATCGTGATAGCAGTACTGTCCGAATCATCTGTGATCTAGAGAACGAAGCTTGTCATTATGAGCCGATTGAGAAACTAATAGAATCACGCATCCAAGTGAAATCATTCCCAAGTTTACACGCGAAAGTCTGGTCGACAGCAGAACTAGCTATTCTAGGTTCAGCGAATGCTTCTAGAGCGGCGTTACATTTCTCCACTGTGGATTCAGGTAGCCGGAATGTTGAAGCAGGTGTTCGTATTACGCAGCCGCAGATATTGCAGAGTCTCAATACCTGGTTTGAGGATTTATGGAAAAGCGAAGAGTGCGTAAAAGTCACTTACTTTGATGTTCAACAGGAAAAACGTAAAAAAAGGAGGAAGCAAGCGCATAATAGAGGGCGGCCACAGATGATCGAAACTCAATTTCCTGCGCAATCTGTAATTCTAGATTCCGTACGCTCTTGGAAAACGGAATGTCTTATTAATGGCCAGTCACTTTTCACCAATCTCCCACTTTGGTCTTTAGGTTTATTTGAGGAATTGAATAATAGAATCACAAATGTACCAAAGAGATGTAAATTTCAAGAGTTCGTTCCCGCTGTGCTTAATAATGCTTCGAAGGAATCATGCAAGTTAATGGCTGAGCTCTACTGGATTTTTTGTCTAATCCATCAAGTTACACCCGACAGTAAACTGCATTCTTTTAAACTGATCTGGGATATGTCCGGGGATCCGATGCCTCCAGACGAGCACGACAAATTCGATATACTGAGAAGAGATTACGGTTTCGTCAACAAAGGACAATCTTTGTCTCAAAAACCCGCTGCGGTTCGATACCTTATTTGTTTAATGACTGAATTCTTCAGAGAATCGCGAAAAAGTCGGCGTAAATTGGTTGACAGTTACGAAGCTTTCGGGCAATTAGCAGATAATGTATACAATCTACAACGTTCGCAAGCAAAGCATATTATAATGTTTCTCATGTTTCCTAGGTTATTTCTATCGATAATTAACACGGACCATAAACGAGATATTGCAACATACCGGCCATTTAGGCAGTACTTAGGCACATCGGAATTATCGCTGACGCCTTCGTCTTTTGAGATCGATCTACGACTGAACGCAATTAGGTACAATTTAGAGTGTGAACGCGGTGCGCCTATCAATTTTTACGACGACAATTGCTTCAATGGTTGGAGGTATGAATAAAGTGTGTGCGGTAATAATATATGGTCGCTGCATACGGAGTCTACCAAGTTATAGTTAAATATATGATCTAAGTTCCATTCCGAAAAGCAACGCTAAGTCTTATTTTTCGGTATTAAATCAGTGTTTGGGTATTGAAGCTCGAATTACTTAGAAGCGTGTAGAGCAGCTGCGTAAAGCACTTCCAATAATAGATGGCTTTAGTTTCATCGAGTACTTCGCAACACTGAAAACGAATGAGCGGCAACGCGAACATCGTCGCGGTCGTCTTCGCTAATTCGGTTTTACCAACACCAGGCGGTCCTTCGATAAGAACGGGTTTACGCAGGTGGTAGGCCAGATAGACTGCCGTCGCGATCTGATTACTTCAGATATAGCGATGATCTTCAAAGCTATCTTTGAGCAAATCGAACGACTCAGCCAATTTCTGAATGTCGGTCACGGACCCCTCGCAGATGCGGACGTTATGGCGTCCGTTTCCGGACTTGAAAGATCGTGAATTATGCAGTAACATCGCTAGGGCTTGGAAGATCCATCGTTTCTATTCTTGATGAAGTATTTTTCAGAACTTATCCTTTCAGTTGAACCTTTGGTTTCGTTCTTGGCGTCGATGTTGTGAGGGTCTGAAGGACACCCCTTGGGAACGTCGTGCGTACGCTTCAACGATCTAAATCCTTACGAAATGCACCTTGAGGTGGATACGTTATAGCGTGCGAGTCGAGCGCA
>JAPOVY010000053.1 GCA_026707905.1 Gammaproteobacteria bacterium
GTCCGATTGAGAGACCGCCCACTATATCTCAATAACGGTAAGTTGCTGAATGCTCCGAATCGCCTACCTGAGGCGAAACATAGACAGACTTACCTTGTAGAAAACGAGACGATAAAGTGAACGTCCAGTTGAAAGATCATCTACGTCCAATTGAAACGCAATATCAGATTCCAATACAACGCGACGGGTAAAGTGCTAATTACCTAACGGGTGATTCGAACGAAATGTTCGCCTCAAATCTATAATCCAAATCACCATTTTGTCGCGGCGGTTCGTCCGTTCTGTTCCGATGCTCAGCGTCATCTCCCCATCGAAAAATCTCGATTTCAAATCTCGCGCCACGTCTCGAAAGAAAACAGAACCGATATTTCTGAATCAGGCTGCAGAGCTCGTTGACACGATGCGACAGATGGGTGCGGACGACATCAAATCGCTGATGAACATCAATGATGAGCTCGCGAACTTGAACGAGGAACGCTTTCATAGTTGGGACACGGATTTGCGCGGCACGAAATCGGCGGTCCTTGCATTTCGGGGAGATGTCTATCTTGGGCTCGACGCTCCGACACTCACTGAAGGAGATCTGACATCCGCACAACGACGCATTCGCATCCTATCTGGTTTATACGGACTTTTACGCCCAATGGACCGAATCCATCCCTACCGATTGGAAATGGGTCTCCCAATTCAATCGAATGGCTTTGAGAACCTTTACCAATTCTGGGGAGCTCGAATAGCCGACCATCTCAACGAAGAGTTAAGTCAGCACCGCAATCCAATCTTGGTCAATCTCGCCTCCGACGAGTACTTTAAAGTGATTGATACGTCGCGAATCGACCATCCGATTGTGCAATGTCAATTCTTAGATAAATTTAGAGACAACTATCGATTCATGAGCTACTATGGCAAACGGGCTCGAGGATTAATGGCAAGACACATCGTTACACAGAAGATAGACAATCTTGCCGGATTGAAACGATTTTCGTCCAACGGCTATCAATTCAATATGGATCGATCAAGCAAGACCAAACTGGTATTCACACGAGACGAACCGATCCCAGCTCAGTCTCAGAAAGCGTAAAGTCCTAAGCTAAGCTCGAAATGCCATGGGGTCGGAGACTCTATGACCCTGCGGTTTGCGCTGCAACTACCTTGCAGTCAAAGTCACTAAACTCGATCTGCTCGTTTTGATCAATCTTCGTGACAAAGAACGCTCGACCGGCGGCTTCAAAGCTCATTGATTTTGTCAAGGATACCCCCGTCGCACGATCCGAGGTGAACGTTGTTTCTTGCTCGAGCTTCTGCATTTTGACGCCTCTAATCGGTGATGCCGGTTCAGTAAGCGAGATTGAGAACTTCAATGGTCGGAATCCGTCTTTAGTTACGATCAAGCGTCCGGTCATCTTTTCCTCCATGCGGTCCGGAATCTCATCGCCCATCTCAGGCAGAAAGACGAACTCAACCGTCTCGTCATTTTCCTGATCAACACGTACAGTATCGGCTACAACCATTTTCAAGAATTCAAGGTCAGTGGGGTGATTTCTACGCTGCGATCGCTCGTCCGCATCTTTCGCGTAGTCGGCCAGTTCCCGCTTGGAAGGCTGAAGACCATCAACAGTTACCAATTGCCACAGTGTTTCAGGAGAAAATCTCTCAACTCGTTCTCCTGACTCTTTCGACGAATGAGTCGTCATATAGGAACAAGCGACGTGATCTTGAGAAAGATTCGCTTCGAGGAATTTCGCGTAATGCGGGTCTATCTCATCCGCTTGTACGAACGCAGTTGCTAATGAAAGAAGCGTCGTCAATGTAGCTTGTAAATATCGGCTTGTCAGCGAACGAATACGATCCACGATGCTCCTTTATTCCTGATATCGCTATATCCAATGTCGCGCCGACCCTAAAACTTGATCGACCAATCCGCTTAACTGAGAAGCGCTAGTTCAGCGGCCAGACCAGCGCGATCGTCTAACGGCTCCTTTGACAGAAAAACGCTTAGTTAGTTCTCAACTTTAATCACCACATCTAGATCTTTGACCGCTTGAGCTCCGACGCAGAAATGAATCTGCTGTTCGAATCCGACAAATGGCATGTCTGCGACGACCCGAGTCACGTCGCAGTCAAATTCTTCCTCCAACGGTTAGCTCACGTTCGAATCTGCAGGAAACAAATCGTGAAATTGCGCCTTTCGTAGCTTGATTGCCCCTCGAGCACCGCGACGCCGAGTCCTCGCCATATTGAGTAGCTCAACGCAAAACGCAAAAGCCATGGACGCATAGATCAATCCCTTGGGTACATGGATCCCCCACGATTCAACGATAAGCGCAAAACCGATCAGCACCAAGAACGCAAGTGCTAACACTTTAAGTGAAGGATGGTCTTCAACGAATCGACTAATCGGTCCAGCCGTGAACATCATCACGACCACAGCCGTCACAATCGCCGCGATCATTACGACGACGTTGTCCACCAAACCGACGGCTGTAATCACTGAATCTAGCGAAAACACGATGTCAATAAGTGCGATTTGAGCCAAAACCCAGCCGAAGGTTGCGGTTTTGCGAAGACGAGTGGTTTCTTCGACCACGCCAAGCGAATTGTGGATCTCCAAAGTTGCTTTAAAAACTAAAAACGCACCGCCGAAGAACAGAATCAAATCTCTACCTGAAATGCCGTGTCCCAGAATATGAAAAAGGTCCGCCGTGAGTCCAATAATCCAACTCAACGTCAGTAACAACAGAATGCGCATCAGCATTGCGAGCGCAAGTCCGATCGTCCGAGCACTACGCCGTTGATTGACCGGTAGCTGGTTCGATGTGATCGAAATAAAGACGATATTGTCGACGCCTAACACGATTTCGATCGCCGTAAGCGTCACGAATGCGGCCAAAATCTCATAGCTCAATGAAAATTCCATGGAAAACTACCTCCTAGTAATAGGCGTACTAAACACTCGCCAAAACACGCCGTTTTTATAATCTAATTTCGCCGACAACCAGCCCGTACAGACGAAAATGGCAACTCCCGAATCACTCGAAGCAGCCGTCTTTCGGCGACTAATCGACCATCTAGACGAGCATAAGGAAGTACAAAATATAGAGTTGATGAACCTCGCAGGATTCTGTCGTAATTGTCTGGCGAAGTGGTATGTTGCAGCTGCCGAAGAAGTCGGTGAAGTGCTCGATTACGAGACCGCGCGCGAACGTGTATACGGTATGCCGTACGCCGAATGGAAAGAAAAGTACCAACTTGAGGCGACACCGGAACAACTCGCCAAACGGGCGCAACAACCGGATCACCACTGATCCGATATTTTTAGATGTCAGAATCCAATCAGACTAGCGATCGAGTCGGCCGACTGACGAAATTTTGGCGTGAGTGGCGAGGGTTTGTTTACTTCGTTGTCGCCATGATCCTGTTTCGATCGGTTATCGCAGACTGGAATCAAGTGCCTTCGGGCAGTATGGAACCTAACATCATGGTTGGGGATCGCATCGTCGTCGACAAGATCAGCTATGACCTACGCGTTCCATTCACGCTGACGCGCATCCACCAATGGAGGGATCCAGAACGAGGCGATGTCATCACGTTCCCCAATCCACGCGATGACGAGGTCTACGTAAAACGCCTGATCGCCGTACCTGGCGATACCGTTGAAATGCGAAATAACCGGCTGATTATTAATGGTGAACGGGCTACCTATCAGCAAGTCGAGGGTGACTTGGCAGACCGACTTTCGTCGCAACTCCACCAACGCAGTTTGAGGACCCATCGACTGCTGGAGGAGACGATTCTGGGGAGTACCAGGATTATCATGGAGTCGCGTCGACGAGGGAATCCGATGACACGTTCGTTCGGTCCCGTCGAAGTACCCGCTGACTCGTTTTTTGTCATGGGCGACAATCGGGACAACAGCAAGGACTCTCGGGAATTCGGATTTCTTGAACGAGACCGAGTTCTCGGTCGTGCCTATGCAATTGCCTTCTCCGTAGACACCAGTAAGTACTACATACCAAGACCAAGTCGCTTCTTCACGGACTTAGAGTAGAACATCACTCATCGGAAATCGGTAACATTTTGATGACGGCAGCGGTCTAACCTGCCGCAGTGTTACACGATTAGGACGGATCATTGCCTCGATTAATCCGATTACTCGCCGGCGTTTGCGTCGTTTCACTCACCAGCTCACTCGTAGCCGAAGTCGAGACGACATTTCTACCAACGCTCGAACCATTACCGGTTCACCCTCGCGCTGCACGGTTCATCGTCGACCAAGTACGGAGCAACCATCTAATCCGAAATGCGCCGTTGGACGACGACGCCTCGTCACAAATATTTGATCGTTATCTCGAGGTACTCGACCGCCGTAAGCAGTTTTACCTCGCTGGTGATATTGAGGAATTCGAGACATTTAGATATCAATTTGATGACGCCCTCAAACGAGGCCGTCTCGAACTTGCGTTCAAAATGGTCAATCGACTCCAATCGCGTCGCGATGCCCGTTACGACTGGATCCTCGAGCGACTTGAGCCTGGGATTGAATCTTTCGATCTAACAACCAGCGTGCAATTGCCATTAGACGCGGATGACCTCGCATGGCCCCGGGATGAAGCGGACGCGGATCTGCGCTGGGAACACAATCTAACTGACGCGATCATCCATATGCGTCTTAATAAGCGTGAACCTGAGGAGATTCTCGATCTACTCACGAAGCGTTACACCAATCGTCGCAATCAGAATCGTCAATTCACCTCTGAAGAAGCGTTCGCGGACTACATAAACTCGTTCACCCACATTTACGACCCGCACACGGTCTACTTCTCACCACGCGATGCAGAGGACTTTCACATGTCCATGCGTATGTCACTTGAAGGCATAGGTGCGTTGCTTGGCATTGAGGATGAATACGTCAAGGTGATCAGCCTTGTAAAGGGTGGACCCGCGGAACTAGATGGCGAACTCAAGGCCGCCGATCGCATCGTGGCCGTTGGGCAAGATCCCGACGGACCAATGATTGACGTGGTGGGACGAAGGATTCAAGATGTAGTCGACCTGATTCGAGGACCGAGAGGAACGGTTGTTCGATTGGAAGTTCTTGAATCAGTGAGTTCTGGCGGCGCATCTAAGGTTATCGCTATCACGCGCGACAAGGTGAAGCTTGAAGAAACCGCCGCGAAAAAGAAAGTGTTTTCGCTCGACGACAACGGAATTGAGCGCAAAATCGGCGTAATCGAATTGCCGAAGATGTACGCAGATTTGGCGGGTGAGCAACGCGGCGAAGAGGACTATCGCAGTGCGACACGCGATGTCCAGAAGTTAATCGGCGAACTCAAGGAAGAGAACATCGACGGCTTAGTACTGGATCTCCGTAATAACGGTGGCGGATCGCTCCCGGAGGCCCACAAACTCGTCGGACTATTTATTGAGACGGGACCTACCGTCTTGGTAAAAGGACTTGGACGACGTCAAACAGCGATGAAAGACAACGACTCTTACGTTGCATACGACGGACCTCTCGCGGTCCTAGTCAATCGAAGCTCAGCATCTGCATCCGAGATCTTCGCGGGAGCGATTCAGGACTACGGTAGAGGTTTAGTACTAGGTACCCGAACGTACGGAAAAGGGTCGATTCAATCCATACTCTCATTGAACCACGGACAACTCAAGATCACGCAAGGAAAGTACTATCGAATCACGGGGGAAACCACCCAGCATAGCGGTGTAACGCCCGACATCGAATTTCCTGAGCTGATCGATCCCGAAGCCGTTGGCGAAAGCGCTTATTCGAATGCTCTTGCGCTTGATGTTATTGAACCCGCAGAGTACGAAGTAATCGCCGACATCGATGGACTAGTCGATGATTTGACTCAAAGGCACGAGGAACGTACTAGAGAGGATCCCCACTTCGATTATTACCGACGCTTCGAGGACCGCATCAATTTCAATCGCAACATCACGCACGTGTCGCTCAATGAAGATGAACGCCGCGCACGTCGAGAGGAAAGTGCAGCGTGGCGCCTACAGACGGAGAACGACTACTTAAGGGCGCTAGGTGAAGAACCAGCTGAGTCCATTGACGAGCTAGACGACATCATGCGTGAGCTGCCACGGAAGCGCGCGGAGCAGGTGGATGGCATGGTTGAAGAATCAGGCCGCATCCTCCTGGATTACATCAACTTCAATCCGACTTTAGCCTATCGCGAGGCGTCCACGGCGGCAGCGATAGCGCCCTAGAGGATAAACGAGAGCGCGCGAGTATCGATTGTCTCGCGTAGCTTCTGCTTAAACGTTTCGAACGGCATCGTCGTCTGTTCACGAATGCCGTACCGTCGCAATGTAACTTCATTCGCTTCGACCTCGCGTTCACCCACGATCAAAAGGTTCGGGATCTTTCGCGTCGTGCCTTCGCGGATCTTTTTAGATACCGTATCGCTGGTTGAACCTAGTTCTGCTCGAACGAAGTCCGCGCGAAGTTCAGCAACGAGCCGATGCGCATACTCGTCAAACTGCTCCGAGACCGTGAGTACCCGGACTTGTACAGGGGCAAGCCAAGTTGGAAACGCACCACCAAAGTGCTCGATAAGAAAAGCAACAAAGCGCTCGTGCGTAGAGAAAGGCGCACGGTGTATGCAATACGGTACGTGCTCGTCGCCGTCAGGACCGATGTATTTCAAATCCAGACGCTTTGGAATGGCAAAATCTAGCTGGACAGTACTAACTGACTCCTCACGACCCGTGACGGTCGGAAACTGGACATCAATCTTGGGTCCGTAGAACGCCGCTTCACCTTTCGCTTCTACGTAATCAAGCTCGAGTTCATTCAGGATAGTGCGCAACGCTGCTTGTGAGGATTCCCAAGCTTCCGGTTCGTCGACGTACTTACTCTTGCCTTGTGGATCCTCAGGATCCCAACAGCTCAGGCGTAGGGAGTAACCCGTTAGTCCAAGGATTGAGTAAGCACGGTCATAGAGTGCAATCACGTTTCGAAACTCGTCGGCGATTTGTTCCTCCGTGCAATAAATGTGTGCATCGTTCATGCACATGCCTCTGACTCTGAGCAGTCCACCCACCGCCCCAGAGTCTTCAAACCGATAGACGTGACCATACTCCGCTAAACGCAAAGGTAACTCACGATAGCTTCGAAGCGATGAAGCGAAGATCTTGTGGTGGTGCGGGCAGTTCATCGGTTTGAGAACATATGCTTCCTTAACAACATCCCCGTGCTCGCTTTCCTCAAGCACCTCGATCGGTGGGTACATGTCGTCCGCGTAATATGGTAAATGGCCCGTCCGATAGAACAAATCTTGCTTTGCGATATGTGGAGTTGCTACACGCTGATAGCCGTCGGCGAACTCTAACTCGCGTGCTAACTTCTCAAGCTCATCGCGTATGACGGTTCCGTTTGGCAGCCACAGAGGTAAACCTCGACCGATTTCGTTATCGATCGTGAAGATGTCAAGTTCCTTGCCAAGTTTTTTGTGGTCGCGTTCCTGCGCGAGTTTATATGCTTCAACATGAGCATCGAGAGCGGCCTTATCCTCAAACGCCCACGCATAGATACGCGTCATCATGGTGTTCTTGGAGTCACCGCGCCAATACGCGCCCGCAACGCTTCTTATTTTGAAGGCGTCTCGTGGAATATCCTTCGCGGTGTCAACGTGTGGACCTTCGCACATGTCCAAGAAGGGTCCGTTTCGATAGAACGAGAGTGACTCCAGACCGTTCTTCTCGCACAGCTCTTCTGCATATTCCCGTTTATAGGGTTCACCCATCTCATTGATACGTGCGAATGCATCAGCCTTCGGGAGTTCCTCTTGATAGAAGCGCTGCCCTTTCTTCAGAATTCGACGCATCCGACGCTCAAGGTCCGGAAAGTCAGCTTCCGTGATAGGTTCAGGAAGTACAAAGTCGTAGTAGAACCCGTCCTGAATCGGTGGTCCAAACCCTAGTGTAGCGCCCTCTCGCATCTCCAGAACAGCTTGCGCGAGAACATGAGCCAAGCTATGACGGATGCGATACAGGTTCTCGCTAGCAGCAGCGTCGATTTCACCTGAATGTTCGAAGGGCACGGGTCAGCTCCTGAAGTGAACGCGCGGTCAGGCTGCGTCTTTGGTTACGTTGTTCAGCACGTATTGGAGGATTCCTCCACAGCGGAAATACTCGATCTCGTCATTCGTATCGAGGCAACTCAACACACGATGTGCGTCGGTTGAGCCATCCGCACGCGTAATGACCATGGTTAACTCTTGTCGAGGTGAGATCTCTTTCCGTTCATCAGCGAAGCCGATGGAGACTAGCTCCGAACCATCGAGATCGAGTTTGTTGTGCGATTCGCCGTCCGTGAAAAGCAATGGGAGAACACCCATACCCACTAGATTTGATCGGTGAATGCGCTCAAAACTCTCCGCGATGACTGCCTTGACGCCGAGCAACCGAGTTCCTTTAGCCGCCCAATCCCGACTTGAGCCGGTACCGTACTCCTTGCCAGCAAACACGACCAACGGCGTTCCTTCACGTTCGTAACGCATGGCTGCATCATAGATCGAGATCTGATCGCCGGTTGGGACATGCTTCGTGTAGCCACCTTCGACTCCCGAGAGCATCTCATTTCTGATTCGAATATTCGCGAACGTACCACGCATCATGACTTCATGATTACCCCGACGCGATCCGTATGAATTGAAATCGAGAACTTGCACGCCATTTTGTTGTAAGTACTCACCGGCGGGACTCGCAGGCTGGATAGCCCCAGCAGGCGAAATGTGGTCCGTCGTCACCGAATCACCAAGAATCGCCAATACACGAGCTTCGTCGATAACGACGTTCTGATCCAAGTCACCACCGACAGAGAAAAACGGCGGTTGCTTGATGTATGTGGATTCCTCCCAACCGTACGTACTTGCCCCTTCAACCGAGATTTCACGCCACGCTTCCGGTCCAGTAAAGACGTCGTTGTATTGACGTGAAAACATCGATGCCGTTACTCGACCCACCACGTCCTCTACTTCCTTGGAGGAAGGCCAAATATCCCGTAGGAATACGTCGTCGCCTTTTTGATCCTGACCAAGCGGATCATTTGTCATATCGATTCGTGTCGTCCCAGCAATCGCAAACGCGACTACCAATGGAGGCGAAGCTAACCAATTGGCTCTAACCTCCTGATGTACGCGCCCTTCAAAGTTCCGATTGCCCGACAAAACAGCGGACACTGTCAGGTTACCTTCAGCAATCGATTTCGAAATGGCATCCGGCAAGGGACCGGAATTCCCGATGCATGTCGTACAACCGTAGCCGACTAAGTTGAAACCAACTTGATCCAACGCCGACTGTAATCCGGTTTCCTCGAGGTATTCGGTTACGACCTTCGATCCAGGAGCTAACGATGTCTTAACCCACGGTTTAACGTGCAATCCTCTGTCCAATGCGTTCTGTGCGACCAGACCCGCCGCAAGCATCACCGCGGGATTCGAGGTGTTCGTACACGACGTAATCGCTGCGATGACCACATCACCATTTTTCAATGCGAAGTCTTCACCTTCGACTGCTACTTCCCCTGTAGCACTCGTTAAATCGACGGCATCGTCGAACGCACCTCGAATTCCAGCCAGGGAAACGCGATCCTGCGGCCGTTTTGGTCCTGCGAGCGAAGGCACAACATCAGCTAAATCAAGGTGCAGCAACTCCGAAAACTCTGGTTCATTGCTCTCGTCCAGCCACATTCCCTGTTGTTTTGCGTACGCTTCGACCAACGCGATCGTCTCGGGCGGACGAGAAGAAAGCTCTAAATATCGAATCGTTTCCTGATCGACCGGGAAGAAACCGCAAGTTGCACCGTACTCTGGCGCCATATTCGCAATGGTCGCTCGATCGGCAAGCGATAAGTGTTTAACTGAAG
>JAPOVY010000038.1 GCA_026707905.1 Gammaproteobacteria bacterium
CGACGATCGTGCAAGATGTTTCCGTACAGACGCAAATGGACTCGTCCAGCACATCGTCGCAGCTATCCCCTCGACGTCATGCGATTCCGCATCTTGAAGAAGCGCTTCCTTTACACTCTCAGGGAGTCGCGTGGCACGTCTAGGATGAACCGGAAGCCGATTAACAGCAGTCATACCACCTTGTAAGACACGTTCATACGACGACACGCTGCCTTCCTGCCATTTTTGAGCAGTGGCTTCATCAGCGAATGCCGAAGAGCTATTCGTCAAAAACTGGCCAATAACTCGGTCTGGATGGTCCAGTGAATAACGCATGGTTAATGCACCGCCAAGGGAGCAACCACCAACAAACCACCGATCAACACCTAGTTGCTCGCGTATCGTCTCGAAGATTTGCGCGTAGTTTGTTGGTTTGTAGGCTTCCGGTTCAGACGGTGAAGGCGAAAGATGGTGTCCCCATAACTCCACTGTTACGGGTGTTGAAACAGTCGAAAAGACAGGTAAATTGAGTAGCCATTGTGCGCGACTCGCCAACATCCCGTGTACTAGAAGCAGTGGCGGACCATGACCTTCGTGGACGACGACACTTAGTTCCTCCGTCACAGCCCGTGCGCTACCGCCTGCACCATTTCAGAAGTTGATGCACTACCACCTTGATCGGGTGTAAGTACGTTGCCTTCCGCATAAACCTTCTCGATCGCACGGTCTAGACGAGAAGCGAATGCGGTAAATCCGAGATACTCCATCATCATGCCGACAGTCATCAACGTAGCCGTGGGATTGATGATGTTCTTACCCGCTATATCGGGTGCTGTTCCATGAGCCGGTTCAAAATACGCGTAGTCGTCACCATAGCAACCGCTCGCTGCCAAGCCCAAACTCCCAAGCAATCCACCTGCAGCGTCTGAGAGCACGTCCCCATAGAGATTCGGCATAACAATTACGTCGAATCGCTGTGGTTCGCGGATCATGCGACACGCAAAATCGTCGACGATGAAATGGTCGAACTCCACGTCACTATTGGTTTCCGCAACCTCCTTCGCGACCTCGAGGAAAAAGCCATCACTTTCTCGAAGCATGTTGTGCTTAACGACGCAAGTGACCTTATTCTGTTTATGCCGCTTTCGCGCTAGCTCGAACGCAAATCGCACAACGCGTTCCGTACCTTGACGTGTGATTGCCTTAATTGCATATCGCCCTTCACCGAGCTCGCGTATCGGTTTTCGAGTCGTACGACCAGGCTTGTCCAAAAAATCCAGCTCGCTCAGCTCACCTTCAACCGCAACGTATAGATCTTCGAGATTCTCTCGAACGATTGTGAAATCGATGCCCTCCGGATTCCCAAGAGGACTGGCGATTCCTGGGAAATATCGGCACGGCCGAACGTTCGCGTAAGTGTTCTTACCCCAACGTAAATACATCAGCGCCGCGCCCGACGGACCACTCGTCGCACCGAATAAGGTCGCATCGCTCGAGTCGATGGTGTTTCTCGCTTCCGCTGGAAATGGTGTACCTGAGGCATCAATCGCCGATTGACCTACTACTGGATATGCCAGCGAAATGGGTAGATTCTGAGCCTGAAGTAAGTCGATGACTGGACGCATGGCTTCTGGTGCAGCGTCATCACCTTCAATCACCGCAATCTGTTTCAAAGATACTCCCTTATGATCGACCAAACGTTTGTTCGATTGGCGGCGGTCGCCGCTCACGCAACACTGCAAGTTTATTGGGACGCTTTTATCAGAAACACTCAATAAAATCCGAAGACGCTAGTTTCTACACGAACGCATCTTCTGCAAGTCTGTCGTAATGTTTTGCCGACACTCCGAGTGAACATTCCAAAGTGATTCGTACCTTCTTCGCCACGGCACTCACGCTCGCCTTTCTTTCGCTTGGTATCAATGCACAGCTAACCGAACAAAATGGGGATAGTGAACCATCATTAGTCCTTGAGGCAAGCCGTGGCTGTCCGATGTCGCCTTACTTCGAAGTCTCGATGCCATTACTTGACGAGATCGACGAGAAGCTAGTGCGCGACGCATTGAATCTCGACGGCACGCAACGATTCCCCGTGTGCGCGTTTCGAGCGATTAACAACTCAAACGAACGCAACGACTGGCTGGAGCAATACACCCCATCAGATGAAGTGGCGGCGGACCCAAGAGATCAGGACCAGGTTGGATGGCATCTGGTGAGCATCGAAGGCCGCGAACCAACAGAAAAAGAGTTTGAGGAGTATGAACACCGCGGTGGTAGGCTGTACCCCTATCTTGAACTGTACGAGTTGGTGGACTTCGAGCATCTTGAAGTCGCAGATCGTAGCGCGAATCGCGTCGTGTATGAAACGAAGCCCACGCTCGAGTTTCTAGAAAAGAATGACGCGGGAATGTTGAATGACCACGTGACGACGACACTCGTCGTCGATCCTGATTCTCGTCGACTCGATTTTGTGACGACAAAGCTCAATGAGGGATTCAAACCGAATCCGTTTATGCGTGTGTATGAATTCGATCAATCTCTGAACTATGAATTTATCCCCGAAGTCGGTGAGGTGATTCTCACCAGTCTGAGGATGCAGGCGGACGTGAAATTCGTCGTAATTCGCCGACGCTTTCACCTAAATGCGGATCTGTCTAACTTTAGTTGTCCGGTCGCACTACAACCGGCCACTTGCGAAGAGCCAGCGCCACTCGACATCGATTAGTCTGCTTCGCAGATAACAACAGTCGAAGGTGACCACTATTTACGAAGTCTCGATCTGCTGTGCAAGTGATCGCGTGAATGACCTCGAAGATATGTTAGAACAAGCACACGCGATCAGCATTACGCTCCGGAACGGCGATACAAATAACGGCGACCCGATTCTCGAAGGTGAGTGGCGGATCACTCAAATCATCGCGCTATTACCCTCGCAGACTGACCTGGTCGCGATCGAACGAACTGCTGAGGTACTTGGGTGCCATGGTTTCCAGTCTCGATTGATCGATAAATCCGAGTGGGCTGAGCAACTCATTCAAACACAGGCGGATCTAGTTGTGGGTCCATTTGTAATCGGCGACCCTCGACCGAGTGCTAAACCGTCTCAAATAGCGCTTGAAATCTCGGCCGGACTGGCATTCGGAACTGGAGCGCACGAAACGACCGCTATGTGCCTCGAATGGCTAGCTGAACGAAATCTGAGCGGTAAGCACGTGCTCGACTTTGGCTGTGGCACAGGGATTCTTGCGATTGCGGCTATGAAGTTGGGAGCTTCCTCGGCAACCGCAATCGACGACGACGAAACCGCGTTGACTATCGCAAGCGAAAATGCAACCAAGAATGGCGTCAAGCTATCAATCTCAGATCGACTCCGCGAAGAAAACCAATTCGATCTAGTGACCTCCAACATCTACGCTGATACATTGATCGAATACAAGGATCAAGTGGAGCACGTCCTCAAACCAGGCGGCTTGCTTGCGTTGTCCGGAATACTTGAGAGTCAATCGACGCAGATAGAAAAAGCTTACGAGAGAATCCGATTCAAGCCGGTCCAACTTAGAAACGATTGGGTACTTCTAACAGGTTTGAAGCAACCACAGGAAAGATAATTCGCGGCGTGTTCACGTAGTCGTTGCACTGGCTCTCAACTCTTCAGACCGGCGTGTTGAGGACGCTTCCGAAAGACCACCAAATTACGCGAAACATTCTTGCCTAAAGCACTCATCAGTGTTACCGACAAGACCGGAGCGGTCGAGCTCGCGCACACATTGACTAATCACGGATACGACGTTCTAAGCACCGGCGGCACGGGTCGTCTGCTCAAAGAGAACGGCATCCATGTGGTCGAGATCGCACAGTTCACCGGTTCGCCCGAGATGCTCGGGGGACGAGTCAAGACGTTGCACCCACGAGTGTTTGGTGGCATCTTGGGACGACCCGATCTCGACGATGAGGAGTTTCGAACCCACGGTTTAGAGCAGATTTCCATCGTAGTCGTGAATCTGTACGAATTCTCGAAGTCGATACGTGAAGCCGGCACGACGCCCACGGAAGCGATGGAACAGATCGACATCGGTGGTGTTTCCTTAATCCGCGCCGCGGCTAAAAATCGAGAACACGTGCTCGTTGTCGTTGACCCCAACGACTATGAGGATGTAAGTGAGCGAATCAGCGCGGATCAAATCGACGCGGAATTTCGTGCATCCATGGCAGCGAAAGCATTTCGACATACAGCGGCCTACGATGCAGAAATTGCACGCTATTTGTCTGCCAACGAGAAGTTCCCCGAACGACTGACGCTTACGTATGAACGCGATGCCGTGATGCGATACGGGGAAAACCCACACCAGGATGCCGCGTACTACCTCGATGCTTCACGTCATGGTGCGCTAGAACAGTTGCAGGGTAAAGCGTTGTCCTACAACAATATCGCCGATACTGATGCGGCGTTGCAGTGCTTACAAGGTCTCACAGAACCTGCTTGTGCGATCGTCAAACACGCGAATCCGTGTGGACTTGCAATCGGAACCTCATTGCTTGACGCCTACATGAAGGCGTTCCGTACCGATCCGACGTCCGCATTTGGCGGGATCATCGCATTCAATCAGGAACTGGATGCAGCGACGATTGAGCATATCTTGGACAATCAATTCGCAGAAGTAATCGCTGCTCCGAACATCGACGCGAAGGTCCAATACGTCGCCAAGCGTAAAAAGGCATTACGGCTCATAACGCTATCGAAGGACCAGTCAAGCAACACTGGATTGAGTGTCAATACTGTAGCTAATGGCGCACTCGTTCAGGACGTGGACTCGTTTGAGCTGAGCATAGCTGAATGGTCGATACTGACGGACCGCGCGCCGTCGCCGGTGGAAGAACGTGATTTGCGCTTCGCATGGCATGTCGTCAAACACGTAAAGTCAAACGCTATCGTGTTCGCTCACGATCGGACAACAACAGGCATCGGCGCAGGACAACCGAACAGGGTTGTTAGCGTGCGCATCGCCGCCATGCGTATGAAGGAAGAGGGACTAGGCGATTCAGGATGCGTCATGGCTTCGGATGCATTCTTCCCTTTTCGAGACAGTCTAGACCACGCAGCTGAAGCAGGGGTGACGGCGGTTATTCAACCCGCCGGTTCGATACGTGATGACGAGGTAGTCGCCGCATGCAACGAACACGATATGGCAATGGTTGCGACCGGCATACGTCACTTCAGGCACTGAAACCATCGTGAACCTTCTAGTCATAGGATCCGGAGGGCGCGAACACGCTCTCGCTTGGGCGCTTGCACGCGATGACATGGTCGAGCGGGTGTTCGTTGCACCCGGCAACGCAGGCACTGCAAATGAATCGAAATGTACGAACGTAGCAATTCCTGTAAGTGATTTCGATGCGCAAATCGCGCTCTGCAAGCGAGAACACATCGACCTAACTATCGTCGGTCCCGAAGATCCGCTAGTGAACGGGATTCGTGAACACTTCGATTCAGCTGAATTGAAGTGCTTTGCGCCCAGTCGTGAAGCTGCACAACTCGAAGGATCAAAGGCGTTCGCTAAAGATTTCATGCAGCGCCACGACATTCCCACCGCCTCGCACCTCACCACAAGTCATCTCGATGAAGCGGTCGCGCATATCATGGAGCACGGCAGTCCGATCGTCGTGAAAGCCAACGGGCTAGCGGCTGGTAAAGGAGTTGTAGTCGCCCAAACCAATGCCGAAGCGGTCGAAGCGGCAACCGAAATGCTCTCAGGCAATCGATTCGGTGAAGCCGGTCGCGAAATCGTGATCGAAGAGTTCTTGGAAGGCGAGGAAGCAAGCTACATCGTGATGTCCGATGGTGACATCGTACTGCCATTCGCGAGTTCGCAAGATCATAAACCAGTCTTCGATGGCGGTCTAGGACCCAACACGGGTGGTATGGGCGCTTACTCACCGGCCCCCGTGGTCGACGACGCAGTTGAAACCAAGATCCTAGACGAGGTCATTCGACCAACAATCGACGGAATGGCGGCAGACGGAACGCCGTTTCAAGGATTCCTATATGCTGGCTTGATGATCTCGAAGAATAAAGACGTACATGTCGTTGAGTTCAACTGTCGGTTTGGCGACCCTGAAGCACAACCTGTCCTGTATCGTTTGCGGTCTAATTTGTCAAGTCTGTGTTACTCCGCGGTAAACGGTCAGTTAAGCACAAAAACGATCGAATTCGATGATCGTGCTGCTGTAGGCGTCGTCGTCGCCTCGGGCGGATACCCCGAGCACTACGAAACCGGTTATACGATTTCCGGACTCGATCACACACCTGCTGGTACGAAAACGTTTCACGCCGGAACGCAGATTCAGGATGATGAAATTCTCACATCCGGTGGACGTGTCCTATGCGTCGTCGCGGCCGATACAGACTTTGTGCGCGCACGGCAACAGGCTTATCAAGGCGTTGAAGCGATCGACTTCAAAGACCGGCATTTCCGAACGGATATCGGCTATCGAGCCATTGGACGGCTTCAGAACTAGCTGCCGCACTCGCCCATGAAAGTCGATGTCAGCATTACTAACGATCCATTGCATATCGGTGATGCGGCTCAAGCAATGGAACGCACTGGGTTTGACGGCATTCGGGTGTCCGAAACGAATCGAGACCCGTTCGTACCTCTGACCGTCGCCGCCACTGAGACTTCCTCAATCCAACTCGTCACATCGGTCGTTGTCGCGTTCGCGCGGAACCCGATGTCACTTGCTCTTCAAGCCCACGAATTGAATCGCCTTGCGAATGGTCGACTGATTCTCGGAATCGGTTCCCAAGTTAAACCTCACATAGAACGACGCTTTAGCATGCCATGGCACAAACCAGCACGTCAGATGCGAGAGTTCATAAACGCGATGAACGCGATTTTCGCGTGTTGGTATGAAGGGAAGCGTTTGGACTTTCGCGGCGAGTATTACCAACATACATTGATGCCCTCGACCTTCACGCCACCCGACGCCGAACCGTCATTCAAACCGGAGATTTTGCTGTCTGCGACAGGGCCGCTAATGACGAAGGTGGCCGGTGAGGTCGCAGACGGCTTAATCACGCATCCGTTTTCTACGGAACGCTACTTGAAGGAAGTCACGATCCCAGCCGTTGAGGAAGGTCTACTAAAACGTCATAGAACCATCGACTCTTTTCAGATCGACTACGCCCCAATGCTTGCGATCGGGAATACCGAAGATGAAATAGAGCGCGCGGTCGCGGTCATCAAAGACCGAATCGCTTTCTACGGTTGTACTGTAGCGTATCGACCTGTTCTTGAACTCCACGGTTGGGGCGCTCTTCAGGATGAGCTGATTCCATTGAATCGTGCACACCGGCGCAGTGAAATGGTTGAGTTGATCGATGACGAAGTCCTTAACACGATAGCGATTGTGGGCTCGCCAAGAGAGGTCGTAACCGAAATGAAACGACGATTCGACGGCGTCGTCAATCGGACTGGATTTGGCGGTCCTTCGATAGAGAAAGAAGGATTGCCAGAATTACTGACAACGCTCAAGAGTTAGTCAGGATGTTCCGCGATCTGCTAGATGAGATCATTCAAGTTGTAGACAGTGGTTTGCGTACTCTGACGGCTACTCACCAAGAGTCGTTCGACAACTCGAAGTTTCCAGCTGAAACGGAATTATCGCCTCGCAATCGTCGAGCTGCCGCCTCGATCATGCGGATAAACCACTGCGGTGAAGTATGTGCACAGGCTTTATATGAAGGTCAAGCGCTTACAGCGCGTACACCAAGCGTTCAACGGCAATTGAAGCAAGCTGCAGCCGAGGAACGTGAGCATCTTGCTCTGTGTCGTACGCGTTTGAATGAACTGGACGCTAATCCGAGCATCCTTGAACCTTTCTTCTATGCCGCATCGGCCGGAATTGGCGCGATCGCCGGTCAATTAGGCGATCAAATAAGTCTTGGGTTTGTCGAGGCAACGGAGGACGAAGTCTGTAAGCACCTAGATCGCCATATCGCTGAATTGAACGATGAAGACCAACGAACTAAAGCGATGCTGGAGTCGATTCGAGCCGACGAAGCGCAACATCGCTTAGCAGCACGTGACCATGGCGGAATCGTCTTTTCAAAACCGATAAAGGCAGGTATGGCGCTCGCAGCGAAGGTCATGACTCGCACGACTGCGATCGTCTAAAAACCTAATCCCCACTTAAGGGTGGGTGGTGGATCACCTGCACCTGAACTCCGGCCGGGTCCATGCAATAGAAACTCCGAGCGCCGTCGCGGTGTGTACGTGGCAGTGAAACGATTTCAACATCGTGCTCAACTAGATACGCATACCAAGCATCAACATCTCTAGCGCTTGAAACAATAAAACCGATATGATCAAGGAGTTGGGATGGACTCGCGTTTTCTGAAACACGATGGATCGCCAGGTTATCTGTGCCACTCGTTAGATAGACGTTGTCAGCATCTGGCTCCCATTCAACGCTCATGCCAATAACGTCGGTATAGAACCTGCGAGTAAGGTCGTAATTACTAGTGCGCAATGCCACATGATGAAGACCCAACAGATTAGGGCGCGCTTGCTTTCGTTTCAAGAAGTGATCAACTCGAATTCATGAGTGACGTCCACGCCTGCTCTCTGCATGAGTATCGACGCCGAGCAGTACTTCTCGGCACTCAGCTCGATCGCTCGCGCTAAGTTCCGTTCCGTCAAACCGTCGCCTGCGACGCTGAACTTCAAATGAATGGCCGTAAATACCTGAGGTTCCTCTGTAGACCTTTGTGCATCGACCAAAACGTTGCAGCTTTTCACATTGACTCGACCCTTCGTCAATATGTGTACGACGTCCGTTGCCGCGCAGCCACCAATACTCATCAACATGAGTTCCATCGGTCGCGTACCTGCATTTACGCCACCTAAGTCGGGTGGACCGTCAATTTCAATACTGTGACCGCTATCCGCGCTAGCCGAAAAGTGGACAGCTTCGTGCCATTTAACGTCTACGCGCATGTTCATACGTCAACGTCCCTCGTCGAAGATTCCCCTCGGTCTTCAAAGATCTCACTCATCGCGAGTCCCGGGTCACTCGCGCGCATGAATGCTTCTCCAACCAAGAACGTATTCACGCCGCACGCGAGGATGCGTAGGACGTCCGCTCGACTACGAATACCACTTTCGGATACGACTTTCACCGATGCAGGAATCTGTTCGACTAGTCGTTCAGTAACTGCAAGGTCGGTATGAAAGGTGCGTAAATCTCGGTTATTAATACCTATGAGTTTCGCGTCGACGGATAGTGCCATCTCAACTTCCGCTTCGTCATGGACTTCCACCAACACCGACAAACCAAGTTCCGTTCCGATGTTGTGAAACGACTTGAGCTGTGCACGGTCAAGGGCCGCAACGATCAACAGCAGACAATCTGCAGGTAACACACGGGTTTCAAAGATCTGGTATTCGTCAACGATGAAATCCTTGCGGAGAACGGGTAACCGTGTTTTTCCCCGAGCAGTGCGAAGCACGGCATCGCTGCCCTGGAAAAATCGTTCATCCGTAAGTACAGATAAACAAGCAGCTCCATGCCGTTCATAACTAGCGGCGATGTCCGAGGGCTCGAACTCCTTTTGAATCACGCCTTTGCTAGGGGACGCTTTTTTAATCTCTGCGATCACCGACGCTTCTGGAGAGTGGAGCGCTTCACGGAATCTGCGCAGTGGCGGCGAATCCCGCACGGCAGTTTGAAGGGAGTTAAGCGACGTTCTTCGTTTTCGTGAATCTACTTCAATTCGTTTGTGCGCGATGATCTCGTCAAGGACGGTGCCGTTCATACGGTGGTGATAGCTTTCGTGAGCGCGACAAATTCCTTGAGTTTCTCCGATGCTTGTCCGGTGATGATGAGATCCTGCGCCATTGCCACGCCATTGGCCAAGCTCCCCGCTACATCCGCAGCGTAAAGCGCCGCACCTGCATTTAGCGCGACGAGGTCCGAAGCTGCTTGGTTTTCAGTACCAGCTAACGCGGTTTGGATCATCGCCAAGCTTTCCTCTGGCGAGTTACAGTGTAAACCGTTGACGTCTTGCTCATCTAACCCGAAATCAGCAGGTTCAACCGCATATTCCTCTATGTGACCGTCCCGCAATTCGACGATTGAGCTCGGGCCGGATACTGTTAGTTCATCTAGTCCGTCAGCGTGTACGACTAGCACGTGTTCTGCGCCTAATTCTGCAAGCACCTTCGCAAGTGGTCGCTGCATATCTGCCGCAAATACACCGAGCACCTGTCGTTTAGCAGAAGCCGGATTCGTAAGTGGTCCTAACACATTAAAAACAGTCCTGACTCCGAGTTCTTTTCGGACAGGACCTGCGAAGCGCATCGCAGGATGGTGTGACATCGCGAAGAGAAAACCAACACCAACCTCCTTGATACAGCGCGCAACCTGCTCAGGACTTAGTTCAAGCTTGACACCCGCAAGCTCAAGCACGTCCGCGCTGCCGCTCTTACTCGAAGCTGCGCGGTTGCCGTGTTTCGCAACGTTCGCTCCCCCAGCAGCTGCGACGAATGCGGCGGCGGTCGAGACATTGAAGAGCTTGTGAGCGCCAGATCCACCCGTACCGCATGTGTCAACGAGGTTGTCGATGTCTACGTCGACCTTTACTGAAGCGTCGCGCATCGCACTCGCGGCTCCCGCGATTTCTTGTACGGCTGCGCCTTTCGTCTCTAGTGCCATCAGTACGCCGCCGATTTGACCCGGTGTCGCGTCGCCAGCCATGATTACATCGAATATGGCTTTCGTCTGATGGAACGATAAATCTTCACCTGAAGTCAGTGAGCTAAGCGCTTCCGCAATGTTCACGCTGAGGGAGTCCTTAAGAAATTACGCAATATGTCGTGACCTGGTGCCGTCTTAATCGATTCGGGATGAAACTGTACGCCGTATATCGGATACTTGCTGTGTTTGATACCCATGATTTCGTCAACTTGGCCCTGGGCAGTCTCGCTCCAAGCCGTGATCGTCAAGTCGGGTGGTAGCGAGTCGCTTCTTACGACGAGTGAGTGGTACCTTGTCGCCGTAAATCCGTCCTCGATTCCACTAAAAATCCCCTCGCCGACATGTCGAATGGTTGAGAGCTTACCGTGCATGACCGTATGTGCACGATCAACTGCACCGCCGAATGCCTGACCGATACACTGATGACCAAGGCAGACACCCAGCAGCGGTTTCTGCTTGCCAAATCGACGGACCACGTCGACCGACACGCCAGCTTCATTCGGCGTGCACGGACCAGGCGAGAGCACGATGCGTTCTGGATCGAGCTCCTCTATTTCGTCCAACGTAATTTCGTCGTTGCGATGGACGTCGACAACTGCACCAAGCTCTCCTAAATACTGCACCAAGTTGTAGGTGAAGGAGTCATAGTTGTCAATCATCAAGATCATGCTGGGGCTTACTAAATCAAGGTACTAGATTGGGTGATTTGGAATATTGCGCACTGAGACAGATTAATAACATACGGCAAGATTTTCGCAATTCTATGACGAGGTTCATGGCACATGGGTTTTGCTTTAACGAGTATGCAATTGACGAGTAGCGCATTTTCGGCAGGAGGAGCGATTCCAGCCAAGCACACCGGTGAAGGCGAAGACGTATCGCCCGCATTATCATGGACTGAAGCGCCAGAGGGGACGAAATCGTATGCGATCGTATGCCATGATCCCGATGCTCCACTACTCACGCCAAAGGGATACGGCTTCGTTCATTGGGTTTTGTATGGCATCCCCGGTGACGTCACGAGCCTGAATGAGGATTCAGCCGACTATACCCAAGGCAATAACGATTTTGGCAACACAGGCTATGGAGGTCCGATGCCGCCGGAAGGTCATGGTGTCCATAACTATTTCTTTTGGGTGCTCGCTCTTGATGAAGAGCTCGACTTACCGGGAGGATTGTCTATGTTGGATCTATTTGAGCGAATAGAGCCACACTGCATCGGTATGAATAGGCTGGTCGGCACATATAGACGCGGCTAATTTGTTCCGATTACTCAGATCCGTCGTCCGCGATTTGTTCAGCAACAAAACTGATCGACCAATTGTGACCTAACCGACGTTCTCGGTACGTTTCTGGAAGCTCGACGACGATGCTATTCGGGATTTCAACGACCATGGGGTTGTAGTCCATACGGTTGAACGCGTTATCCAATTCGAATCGAGTTCGCCACTGAATGAACCGAACATGCTCACGTTGCGACTGAGGCAACTGAGTAGGACATTCTTCATTAACGTTTCCCGTCAGCGCCGAGAGAGGCGCCGCGACGGTGTGAATGGTCAATGGCAGCTCAGCATCCCATGCTTCCGCTAGTTGCACTACGACCACGCCTCCTAATGAGTGACCAATAACCGACACGGATGTATAGCCGGGATGTGCGTCTAACTCATTCTGGATCGATGCTCTTATCTCCTCAACCACTTCCAACTGGCAGCGATCGTCACTCGTATCCCAATTGAAAAAGAACATACGTCGATCGGCGTCATTAATAGTCTGTAACGGATACACCCATTCGTATCCCTCAGAGCTCCAGCCATGCACGCCGACGAATAACTCGCTTGAGTTAGGCTCCTCCGGTTCGAGCGCATGCAATCCGAAAGGTAACCCGACCAACAAGGATCCGGATGCTCTCACACCTTCGCCTGCGTCCAAGGAACTTAACCAAGGGAACGACGCATCGTCTGCGAAAACAAAGTAAGAGAGGAAACAAAGACCAACGACTACAAGACGTCCCATCGTTAATCCGGAAGACCAAGCACGCGTTTCGCGATGATGTTAAGTTGCACTTCGTTGCTTCCCCCTGCTATTGAACGAGCTTTTCCTGCAAGCCAAGTTCGTGTCATGCCAAGTTCCGCAGATGAATACGGGCCACTTTCATTCCCTAATCCTTGCGTTCCCAGTAAAGCCATCTGAAGTTCAGAACGTTCTTTGCCGAGTGTCGCCCCGTAGTATTTAAATATCGACGTCGCCGGACCGGGTGTGTTCCCTTCTGACTCCTCGACAGTTCGCCGTTGTGTCAGATTCATGCACTCCGTGTCGATGAGATTCTTGAGAATACGCTGATGCAATGCGGGATTGGAGTTTTCCGCGTACAGAGATTCGAGTCGAGGCAAATCGATCCCTGCTTCACGATTGCCGCCTGAAGCAAGCGAGAGCATACCGGAGCGTTCATGTTGTAGTAACCGTTTTGCGACCGTCCAACCCTCGTTCTCGTTGCTCACGAGATCATCCCGATCAGCGATTGCGTTGTCGAAAAACGTTTCACAAAATGGCGATGCGCCAGAAATCAACCGGATCGGTCGAACCGTCACGCCAGGTTGATTCATGCTGAATAAGATGAAACTGATGCCTTCATGCTTCGGCGCATCTGGATTTGTTCGTACAAGGCAGAAAATCCAATCTGCGAAATTTGCGCCCGATGTCCAGATTTTTTGACCGTTGACTACGTAGTGATCACCTTGATTTTCGGCGCGAGTCTGCAAGGATGCCAGATCAGAACCTGAGCCGGGTTCAGAATAGCCTTGACACCACCAAACTTCACCCCTTGCGACCCGTGGTAGATGCCTGAGTTTTTGCTCTTCAGTTCCGAACTCAAGCAATGTCGGACCTAGCATCGAGATACCCATACCAGCGACTGGTGAGCGTATGCCTAGATCGCGCATTTCCTCAAGCATGATCACCCATTGATCCTTCGAGAACCCAGCGCCACCATACTTCGTTTCCCAGTTCGGCACGGTCAATCCTTCCGCTGCACAACGATCAAGCCATAGACGTTGATCGTCTGTCATCGACGACTTGGTACCTCCACCAGGCACGTCACCAGGACCTCGACAGCTATCGGGACACTTTGAGTCCAACCATTCTCGGATTTCATTTCGAAACGCCACGAAAAACCCCGTTCAAATTGACTGTCAGTAGACGCAGAATTATTGTCCTGCTTAGATTGCGGAATCAGTAAAGGCATGTTCTCCCAAGATAGCATTGATTCGGGCGCCTACCTTTCCTCTCTAACGTAACGCCTCAAGAACCATACGTGCATCAACAACATTTTCGGAGGTCTCGTTGTGTGCGTCGGGCGTGAATACCAGCGGTATCACCGGTGCTTGTCCGATCGGCAATGAACCAATCCTTATTCCTTCTCCGATTCGATCTTGCTCTGAGATTCGCCACTTTGCCTCTCCTAAGAGTATCTCCGGGCCCGAAAGAGAACGAGCAACGAGATCCAATTCATGATCGTTGCGATACCAGTATCGTTGTGCGACACTAAAAGGACCTCGTTCAGCCAGCTCGGGTAAGACGCGATGTAGGTGCGGGGTCGCCATTCGACTCAACTCTTCCCATGCGTAAGTTTCAAGCTGACTTCGGTGCCGTTCCCAACAGAGAAGTCTGGCTTCGCGAGGCGCACTGGCAAGCAACGACCGATTTGGCGCTACGACCCGAAACCAAAAACGCAAGAATGGGTCCGAAATCTGATATAGGCTTCTCTTACCGGATTTTGGATCACTTCCGAACGGCGTTTCGCGCCTTATCAGATCCATTTCCATCAGCGCAGCTAATGGCGCTGCTAAACCCGACGCTTGTCGGACCAGGCTACCAGCGATCTCGCTGACTTTATGGGCACCGTTTCCGATCGCATCTAAGATCGGCCTAAGCGACGTCGCGTTTGGAATTTCCTGTTCCAATATTCGATCTGGTTCTCGATGCAATGGACCTTTAGGATCGAGTATCAGCGTATCGACCGCATCGACGAGATTCTCACTGTACGGCTCTGAAAGCTCCAAATAGTGCGGTATGCTGCCGAACACCGCGTACGTCGACACTAATTCACGATGTGACTTGTTCGGAAATACCTCGGTAAGGTGGCCTGGTCGCAGCGGACCTAACGGGAATGCCTCGGTGGTTCGACCATACAGCGGCGAATCTTGGTTGAGCAATGCGTTCTTCATTACGCGAATGCTCGATCCACTCACGATGACACTAGATCGACGCGACGGTGAATCCAACCATTTTTGCAGAGTTGCCAAGAATTCGGCGTCGGCCGCGATTAAATACGGGAACTCATCAATGATCAGAGGTCCATGCCAGTCGAGTCCGGCAGATTCGTGATCAAGTCTGTCAAAAAGCGTCTGCCAATTCGGGTATTCGACATCTTCGAAACCAACAACGCGTGTCCCTATCGCCGATGCAAAATAGTGTCGCTGAATCGCGGCTGAAGATTGGTCTGCAACGGTATAGAGAGCGGAATTGCGACGCCCCCACTCAATGAGGACACGTGATTTACCGACGCGCGGACGACCCCAAATTGCCACGAAGCTTCGTGGCGTGCGCAACGATACGTCCAGACGACGCATCTCCTCATTTCTATTAATAAATTCCAATTTTTAAAATTATGTGAAACAACATTATTTGTATCATAATAATATCTTCACATAGCTAGCTACAAACTCTTTTCTCAATGGTAGTGTGTCAAAATACGATCGCGTTGAACTAAAAGAGACCTCGAGTTCCTACGAAAACGAGGTTCGTACATCTGTGATGCCCATCCGGTGCGATCTAATGAGCTCGTTGACTCAGCGAATGAGTGCTTAAGGTAACGACTCGAACTTTGGTGCGTTTTTAGTTCCTGCCATAGGCCAGGTTTCGATTAAATCATCGCCTCGGCGAATGACGCCATTGCGAATCACCAGCTCGATGTCATTACTGGATCGAATGTCATCGTAAGGATTTGATTTCAAGACGACCATATCGGCAAGTTTGCCGATCTCTAGAGACCCTAAATCTTGATCGATCCCCAACATTTCCGCTCCGTGACGGGTTGCCGCACGAAGGGCTTCAAAATTAGAAAACCCGCCAGAACTAAGCGCCCAAAGTTCCCAATGAAATCCCAGACCATTTAGCTGGCCATGCGAACCGACCCCTACTCGACCTCCCTCTTTCACAATAGCGTACGCGCTTCGTGCATGTCGATCAAATACATGGACGTCCTCATGAAACCACGGTCTTCTTAGTAGCCTCGCATCTAGAACCGACGGCGGTGTGAAGCGCTTTAGCTTAGGATCGTCGCGCGGGTTTTCGTTGATGAAGAAATGACTCTCACCAAAAGGACCGCCGTACGAAACGAGCAGCGTCGGTGTATACGCAATTCGGGTTCCCGCCATTAACTCAACCACGTCGTCATATATACCGACGACGGGAAGATTGTGTTCAAGACCCGTAAATCCATCAATTGCATGAGTGAGACCTAACTTCAAGTCAAGAGCGCCTTCAGTAGTTGGATTCAGTTCAAGTTCACGCGCAGCCGAAACGATCCAATGGCGTTGTTCTCGATTGCCTGGTAAGTAGGACTTGAGATTACGGACTCCATAGTGCTCCTTGTAGCGTCGAAGAACCCCAATCGCTTCGTGTTCTGACTTGAACGCCGTGTCGCTGAAGATACCCGGACCAGTCGACATCACGCGCGGTCCAACCATTCTTCCGGCGTCGACCAAGTTCTGGTATTCGATTACATCGACGGTACTCGGTTGAACATCGATCGCAGTGGTCACGCCGTAGGCTAGATTCGCCAATAGCGCCCAGGATTCTCCGCTGACAACACCACGATATATAGGGAAGTGAGCGTGCGTATCGACATAACCTGGGACGATGAATTTACCTGAATGGTCGAACTCATCTGTTCCTTCAGGAACGTCTAAGTCCTTACCGATTGCTGCTATTCGATCACCTTCGATCAGTAAGTCAGTATCGTCAAGTGGCTCTGCTGCGTCTGTTGCGACCGTTAAAAGAGTCGCATTGCGGAGTACCACCGATCTGTTCGGTTCGTCGCGTGGAACATAGATCTCAACGCGATGTGTCGCAACAGCTTGATGGTCCTCTGCTAGTGGTTTGTCCGCATCTTCACCGTTTTCCTTCTGATCGTCTTTGTTCTCTTGAGTCGAGAAAACAGTCGAGACCGCTCGCTGCTGGATTGTGTGACCTATCGACCAAAATGCATGCTCGCCGCTCGCATCCCACGCAAAATCGTCGACACCGACATCGGTCAACCTTTCACACGGCAGCGAGCAGCTAGTTACACGTGTTTTGACGGGTGGTGCGTGTGATCCAAGCATCTTCACGATGTAGAGTTGATTCGCCTGCTTCAAAAGAGCATGTCGACCATCGGGCGCGATGCGGATGCGAAATGCCGGAAGACCGTCCTTGGAGTTGTAAATACCGGGACCTGTCACATCTAAGTGCTTTCGAAGGTCGGTACCATCAAACCTCATTGAGTAGAGACCGGCTGCCCCTGCACTAAACATGCCCGGCCACTCGTAGAGGTAAATCCGGTTGGATTCGGGTCCATAATGGGGATCGTAAAAATGAGGGGCGTGCGAAATCAATGTAAGACGCCCATCGCTTACTCGAACCTGAACTAGGTCCGTACCAACACCTTCTCCGAAATCGGATGCTCTAGTTGCACGTTCGAAAGCCGACGCGCGCAGTGCGATTACCGTCTCACCGTCCTTACGCCACAACGGATCGAAGTAAAACCCCGTTGCACTCGACACCTGAACAGGATTTGCGTTCACTCGAACCCGTACTCGCCAGATATGGCCGCCGTCTTGCGACCAATCGACAAACGCAATCTGACGACCATTCGGCGCCCAGGTCGGTTGGGCAGCAAACATCGAAGGAGGAGTTAATTCGAAGAGTTCTCCTGATTCGAATTCGTAGACATAGATTTGCGCGAGTGCGGAAAAAGCCACCTTTGAGCCGTCGGGAGAAGGTTCGATATCTCGAACCAGCTGCGCTTTAACGGGTCCCAAACCGACGCGATACGGGAATTCAAGACGATCGATTCGCTCGACCGCTAAGGGAATCTGAAACGGCACTTCAGTTGATTCACGGGTCTCGAGATTGATGCCGTAGAGCTTCCCGTTCGCTGTGTAGTACACCACGTCCGCGTTCGGCGAGAACACAGGCTTCGGCAATAGATCGCGTGTGAAGCGAGATTCCTGCTCGTCTCTTTGGACCGGATACACGAGCCACTCATCATGACCGGACTGGAGATCTCTAATACGCAATCCAGTCTTAGTATCAAATCGTGTTCCATACACCAGTTTTGTTCCATCTGGCGAAAGGACCGGTCGGAACGCACTTCCAATAGCTGCAGTCAGCTCAACGTGTTCATTGGTCGAAAGTTCAAGTCGACGCACCTGCCAGAGCGGCAAACTCTGGTTGTAACCGAACCCACCGTCTTTAAACGCGTGGTAGAGATATCGCCCGTCGTTACTGTAGATAGCACCGGTGAAGTTCTGTGACTCCGTCGCGGAGCCTGACCGGCGTGGCGCTAAACGCACGCCCTTTCCACCTGCTAGGTGGTACGCCCATATCCGATAGACGCGTGTCTTCCAACTCCCGACTGAAACGATTACGTGTGAGCCATCTGGCGACCACGATGGCGACATCAACTCCGAGTCTTTCGACGTGTCTGACAGCTCGCGCGCATCAGACCCGTCCGAACGCATCACCCAGAGGTTCTCGTGTCCTGACCGATCTGACACGAAAGCTATGTAAGAACCATCGGGTGAGTAGACCGGCTGTGAATCGAACGCTAACCCGGTTGCAATCGGCGCCGCGATGCCACCTTCAACTGGCAGTGTGTATAGCTCGCCGAGGACCTCGAGAACAAACGTCGCACCATCAGGCGAAAGATCGAAAGAGAGCCAAGTGACAGTCGACGTGGTCAGCTCGAATGTCGCATCACTTTTTAGAGGGAGTTCCGCAGAGGCACAAAGCCCCAAAAATGCGGTGATCGTCGCGAAACAACGTTTCATATCGACGCTTAAGCTAGATCCAGTCAACTATCGTTCGCATAAATACATCAGGTAGTCTGCCGTTCCGCACCGACCTGAGTTTCCAAACGGTTAAGTGCTTCACGAATCTCGTGAATCTCCATGAGCAGTGCGTCTGTTCGCGAATGTTCGCCGAGATCTTCGCGTAGTTTTTCGTACTTCTCGTGCAGACCTTCCTGTGTCGCTCGATCATGATTCGAAATGACCACTGCAATGATCAGGTTGAAAACCACGAACGTACCGACTAACACCAGTGACACAAAATACATCCATGCCCACCAATGCGCCGCCATCGCCGCGTACATGATGTCCGTCCAATCCTCAAGCGTGACGATACGGAACAAAGATAGTAAGGAGATACCGAGCGAGCGCCAATGGGTTGGGTCGATTTCAGCAAATAAGTAATGACCAGCAACCCCATAGACATAGAAGATAACCACGGTCAAAGCGACGATATTGAGCATCCCCGGTAACGATCTAACCAGAACGGTAACTAATACCCGTAGCGATGGGATTACGGAAAGTACACGAAGCAGTCGCAGTACGCGTGCCAACATCGGTATGTAACCCGAACCAGGAATCAGACACAGTACGACGACGATGAAATCGAAGACATTCCAACCATCCTTAAAGTAATCGTGCATACGAGGATGATGCGCCACGATCTTGATGATCGCTTCGACGACAAAAATGCCAACCGCAATCTGGTTGAAGAGCTGAAACCAAAACCCGAATGCGTTATTAATGGTGTCGACAGTCTCGAAGCCAATGACAACGCCATTAACCAGGATCACCGTCGTGATGCCGTTCAAGAACCACGAAGAGTCGGCGATCCGCTTGGCTAACTGGACGATTTGAGTCTTCATCGAATACCTTCTTGGGCCAAACTTGCGGCGTGAAACAGCGACCGCGCTTTGTTCATGCACTCCTTCCACTCAAGTTCGGGAATTGAATCTGCGACGATACCCGCACCTGTTTCAATATATAGACACTGGTCTTTAATCACCGCCGTACGAATCGCAATCGCCATATCGAGGTTGCCATTCCACGCTAGGTAACCCACAGCGCCTGCATATACACCTCGCTTAATCGGCTCAAGTTCGTCGATGATCTCCATCGCACGAATCTTTGGCGCGCCGCTTAGCGTTCCTACTGGCAATGTCGCCCGAAGTACATCAATAGCCGTTTTATCATCGGCTAATTCACCCTCGACGTGGGAAGCAATATGAAACACGTGGGCGTACCGTTCGATCTTGAACTGCTCTGTCACTCGCACGGTGCCGATCTTGCATACCCGTCCGAGGTCATTCCGACCTAAATCAACGAGCATGAGATGCTCTGCTATTTCTTTCGGGTCGTCGATTAACTCCTGAGCCATCGCGCGGTCTTCTTCTTCATCTCGACCACGACGACGAGTACCCGCTAAAGGTCTATTAACGACCTTACCGTCTTCAACCTGAGCGAGGATTTCCGGCGAAGAACCGACGATATGGAAGTCATCGAGACGCATAAAGTACATATAGGGAGAAGGATTCAGACTGCGCAATGCTCGATAGAGTTGAATCGACGGGATCTCAAATGGAATCTTCATCCGTTGTGCGAGTACGACTTGCATGACATCGCCGGCTCGAATGTACTCGCGTGTACGTTCGACTGCGTCCATATACGATTCTCGACCAAAACCGGATACAAACGCTTCCTCGGGAATCGCATCAGCACTTGTCGACGCCGGTAGAGCGGAAACCGACCCTGACATGCCGCGCGAGATCTCAGCTAGGCGCGCTTGACCATTCGCCCATGCGTTTTCTTCTGATGGATCAACCGTGACGATGATCGTGACATGACTCGTTAAGTTATCGAAAACGACCACCTCATCCGATACCATCAGCAAGATGTCCGGTGTGTGAATGTCGTCAGGGGGTGTTGAGTGTCGCAGCCTTTTCTCGATATATCGGATTGTGTCATATCCGAAATACCCTACAAGACCACCAAAGAACCTCGGCATGCCCTCTACGTCCGGTACACGGAATTGCCGCTGGAATGCTTCGATGTAATCCAACGGATCGTCACAATCGACACACTCGATCACTTCACCGCTTACCTCGACTGTGATCTCACGTCCGACAACTCGTAGTACTCGTGCCGCAGGTAATCCGATTATCGAATAGCGCGACCAACGATCACCACTACTAGCGGCGGATTCAAATAAATAACTAAACGGCGCGTCAGCCAACTTGCGATAGACGGATAGCGGCGTATCCATATCGCCGAATACAGTTGAGGTTAGCGGGATTCGGTTGTATCCCTGCTTAGCCAAGGATTGGAATTCGTCCTGATTCATAGGTTTCTCAAGTTATCGAAACACGACCAAAGTGGTCGGTCATTGCTGGTTGAAAGATCAGAGAGACGGACGCCAACGCGGCCGAGGACGAATGTAAATCACAGCAACTGAGAAAATGAATCGATAACGTGGTCTGCACCCAGCTCAATAGCTGGGGTGTTGTGGTTATAGCCGTCTCGCATACACACAACGGGACAACCCGCCGCACGTGCAGCCTTTACGTCCGTAGTTGAATCACCCACAAATAAGGTTTCGGACGGTACAGAGACCAACTCATTACATGCGTATAGGATGGGTTGCGGCTCTGGTTTCCTGACTTGAAGTGTGTCGCCACCTACCACGATATTGAAGAACCTATATAGATCAAGTTCGCGCAGCAGTTTAATCGACAAGTCCTGGAGTTTATTCGTCACGACTCCTAATTTTCTGGTGCGTGACTCTAGTGCACACAAGGAATCAACGACATCAGGATACGGCTGACTGTCGACAGCGATTCTCTCACCATAGCGTTGAAGGAAGTAATCGAAATGCTCCTCAATTTGATCATCGCTTAGTTTCGCTTCGCCTTGATGCTCTATTGCTTGTGCGAGCATGATTCTCGCGCCGTGCCCAACCCACAACCGCGTGAGTTCAATCCCAACTTCCTTATAACCAGCATGAACCAGCGTTGCGTTGAGCGCGTGCATTAAATCGGGTGCGGTATCTACGAGCGTACCGTCTAGATCAAAAAGGTATGCGTCAAAGGATTCGATACCGTTAGACGTCATGATGCTAGCGCACGAAGTTCTGCAATGGTTTTAGCGTAGTCGTCACTATTGAAAATCGCTGAACCGGCGACGAATATCTCAGCACCTGCTTTTGCTGCAGCACCAATGGTCGAGCTACTGATACCACCATCTATTTCAATGTTGATATCCCGGTTGTCACGCCTGATTGCGTCTCTAACACGTGACAGTTTGGGCAGCACTTCAGGCATGAAAGACTGACCGCCGAAGCCCGGTCTCACCGACATGATCAACACGTAATCCAGCTTGTCCCAACAAGACGCCAATACTGTCTCCGAGGTCTCGGGATTCAAAACCACACCAACTTTCGCTCCACCGTCGCCGATGCGTTCTAGCACTTTCTCAAGGTCTCGACACGTCTCTGGATGTACCGAGATCATAGAAGCACCAACATCCAGAAACTCTTCCACTAGGCGTTCTACAGGATCCACCATGAGGTGCACGTCGAATGCCGCGTCGTCGAATCGTTTCCGCAACGAATCTAGCACCGTAGGACCCACCGTTAGGTTAGGAACGAAATGGTTGTCCATGACATCGAAATGGATCAAATCGGCGCCGCTCTCTAGCACGGCTTCGACCTCGTCGCCAAGGCGAGCGAAATCAGCCGCCAAAATAGACGGCGCAATCTTGGGATTCACGGCGCGAATCTTAGACACATCGTTACAACATCAACCGACGTACTCGCTTTAGTTCGTCATGCGTACCGATGTCGTACCAGATACCTTCGAAAACCTCTCCAGTTACTCGGCCAGCAGTGATCTCACGGAACAAGATTTCCCGCAACGAGAAAGGTCGTACCGACTCACCTTCAAATATCTCGGGTTTCACGAACCCTATCCCACTATAAACCCAGGGGTTTAAGCCTTGATCCGCGTGACGGCGCACCACCGTACCTAGCAGATCAACGTCACCATGTTCACGACCCTCGGGTTTCGGTACAAGCACTAAATGCATCGTAGCTTGAACTTCTGTGACGCTGCGCTGAAATCGATAGCCGGTCCAAACATCACCATTCAATAGCACGAATTCATCCAATCCAAGCATCGGCAGTGCTTTAACGATGCCGCCACCTGTTTCAAGGAGCTCATCCTCCTCGCTGTAACTTATATTGACGCCTAACTGACGTCCAGAACCAAGGTGTTTTCGGATTTGTTCGCCAAGATGGTGCAGATTCACTACGATGTTGACGATACCTGCGCGTTTTAACCATCGGATCTGGTGCACGATCAATGGCTCGCTTGAGATTGGGATCATGGGTTTCGGCATCTTCTCCGTTAGTGGCGCTAACCGGGTCCCTTTTCCCGCAGCTAGGATCATCGCTTTCACGAATCAACTCTCTGAAGTGCAACGCTGAGGTTTGGTTCGATCTCCGTTTCGAGCCATGCGCTGAGCAATGAAAATTCATTGCGCTGAGCGAGTGTAGTGACACGCGCTAAAACCGGCATCACATACTTCAAATGCGTTCGCTTACGTTGAGTGAACCAGAGACGGCAGAAGATTCCGACCGCCTTCAACATCCGTTGCAGTGCTGTTACTTCAAGCGCTCGCACGAATGCTGATCTTGGTTGAATGTAGGGCAGTTCCGTTGCACTAATACGCGATCGGAATTCGTCGATCCATGTCCCGATCTCATCATCCGCGTGCTCAAAATAGCAGTCATACATCAACGATGCGAGATCGTATACACACGAACCGACGAGCGCATCCTGAAAATCTACAATGCCGAGTCGATCTCCATACAAGAGGAGATTTCGACTGTGATAATCGCGGTGAACCGTAACCTTGGGTTGAAGGTCTATCTCAGTTGTAAGGGACTCGGAAATATCACTTAACGGTTTTGCACTCGTTCCGAGCATCTTGCCACAACACCATTCCTCGAAAATGTTCAATTCATCAAGTAGGCGCTGGCGGGTATACGATGGCACATGTGAGTCCACCGTACGTTGAATCTCTACTAACGCGTCTAATGCAAGCCCAATCGCGAATGTACGTTTCGTCGAATCCCGATACACCTCGAGAAACTCAAACGAACCGAAATCTTCGACGAGAAAAAACCCCTGTTTCAGATCGTAGGCGTGGATTTGCGGTACGGGTACTTGATGTTGCCGAAAAATCTGAGCCATTGCGACAAACTGCTCATTGTTTTCAGTCGCAGGAGGCGCATGGATCGCCATCTTCTTCTGTCTTTGACTGGACTCAACGCGATAGAAGCGCCTCGTACTCGCTTCAGGTAAAAGTGGGATGAGCGTGAAGTCGTTGGTCGTTAACGTCGTCGCAAGCCACTTGCGCAGCGCTGGAGTCGCTTCGTTAGACATGGTGTGGAATCTCCAACGCGACGTCGCGCGACATCGTTTGTTGGCAGGTGCGCTGCTGTGTGCCTGTATTCACTGGAGTCACAACAACGCCGCCTCCGATTTTACGGCAGACTATTGGCCAGCCAGTACCGCCCATGACGTTTGTCGAACTGTATTTACGGCACTACCCGCGCCTCGATTCGTCCCTAAATCGGAACAAAAGGAAAAACCCGTTGTACGTAGCGACGAATTCCGAGAACAGGACTCTGGTAGTCGCTACTTTACAGGGAATGTCAAAGTCCAAACTCCCGATCTACTTCTTACCTCACAGGAATTGGAGTGGTTAAACGAAGGTCCATTGGAATTCGAACATGGTTTGTCGCTCTATCACCAGCTTGGTGCAATGGCCATCGACGAAGCCGTCTTAGATTTGGATGCAGAAAACCAAAAAGGACGTCTAGGGGATCTCTCTTTTGTTATGTTCGATTTTCCTCTCCAAGGTTCGCTGGAATCGCTAGTAGCGAACAAGGCGAGAGTGGAAGCAACTGACTTACGTATCAGCGGTTGTGACCCACGTGCTGAACGATGGGGGTTTCGAATCAAGCATATTGGGGTAAACCGTGAAACCACCCGTGTGACATTGCGAGGTGTCGGACTCTATGTCGGAAAGTTACCCGTGTTCTATGTTCCATTCTTCACGTTTCGGCCCCCCTCCGAGCAAAATGGCTTTGCTACTACGCATTTCCGCTATCGCTCAGATAACGGCGTGATCATCGAGCAACCAATACGCTATTTTGGGAAATTCGGTGAAATCGAGCTCGAACCGCGGTATTTGGCCAAGAACGGTGTCCAGCTTGGTGCGAAGGTGACTGCATTCGGAATTAGCTCAACGCTCGATTGGGTGCCTGACGACAAGAAACTCGACGACGTCGAGGACGCATTCATCGACCCCTCGCGTTGGCGTATCAAGGTCAACTACAGCAACGCTTGGCGTGGCTTGGAAGCACTTATCGATTTCACGCAACCGAGTGACTTCGCATACCAACACGATTTCGAATTCGATTCGCTCACACAACCTGTCTTTTCGACGGATAACACCGCGGCGCTTCGGTACAGCTCTAGCGACTTAGACGTTGGGTTAGTTACGCAACGACTCAACTCGACTTCCGAAGAGCGACTACTAGGCGAACGCTATCCCGAGTTCGACTTAAGTTGGCGAACTCGGTGGGGTTCTATCAGCGCGGTTTCTCACGTCAATGGCGCTAGCTATCGCGACTTCCAGCTACGTTCACATCGAGGCCACGTAGAACAGGCAATACATTTAGATTTCCGACGCTCGTGGGGCGAATTAGGCTTGGGTGGGGAGAAGTCCATGACTCGTTTCTCGATTGACGCACCTGAATCGTCGAAAAAGCACACCAGATATAGCGATAGCGTTCAGCTTCGCGCCGGTCTCTACTTCGATAAAAATCTGGTCGACAAGGTCTACACGATTGAACCGAGATTGCTCTACGTCGATCGTACATTCACCCAATCGCCACTTGACACGCCATTCGATCGACCAAGATGGATATATCACACATCACAACTGTTCGACGAGAATCGAACGAGTGGCCTCGATCACATTCCAGGCGAACATCGAATCACCGCGGGATTTCGATTCTTAGCTCAACCACACACACAATCCCGAAACGTCGTCACAGCAGAAGTTGCACACGTGACACACCTCGACGGATTCGATGGTCAGTCAGAGAGACTCCGAGGATGGGGCGCTTCGTTAAGCATCCAAAACAGCAATGGTTTTGCGTTAGAGCATCGGCAGTATCAGAACCGTCACGACAAAGATGCGAACGAATTCACTACATTGTTGGTCTATGAACCATCTTTAACGAAATCTCTTTACACGTCGATTGGGAGACGACCACGCGATACAGTTCATCAATTCGAAGTCGGATTTAAGTGGCCTATCGCGTCTCGCTGGGAAGCCATCGGTGCTTACGGGTTTGATATTGAAAACGAACGTGTTACCGATACACATTTGGGTATTGCATTTACCGGGTGTTGTTACCGAACGCTGTTGTTTGTCCAACGTGCTACTGACTGGGACTTTGATCACGGCCGTTATCGCGTCGAACTTGAGAATCGCGTAATGCTCCGTTTCGATCTCATTGGACTCGGCAAGATTGGCCGCAATCGCATAGAATCGTTAATCGATCGCAAACGCTTCGGTTTCCGTTAAGCTATCCGTTCCTCAACTGGTTAAAAACATGAATCTGACGATGTTCAGTCGGTGCAATCGCTCGCTTTTTCTCTTTGCGTTGCTGTTGACGATCCCAACACTCGCCGAGGTCGAAAAGCTCGACGGCATTGCGGCCGTCGTCAATGATGACGTCGTATTACTGTCCGAACTGAACGAACGTTTCAACAGCTTCAAATCTCAGCTGACACCTGCCCAATTACGGCAAGTTCCGGATGAAAGTGTCATTCTCAGTCAGATCTTGGAGAGGCTTATCGTCGAGTCTATCCAATTACAGGAAGCTGAACTAAGGGGTATCGTCATTGATGACGAAGAGGTCAATGAGACCGCACGCAACTACGCTGCGGAACAAGCAATGACGATCGAACAGTTGCAAACAGCTCTCCAGACCGAAGGCGTCACGTATGAAATGTTCCTAGCGGAAATACGGCGTCAACTAACCCTCGCAAGGGTTCAGCAGATCATGGTAAACCGGCGTTTGTACGTTTCCCAGCGTGATATTGAAGACTTCAGGAAGTCTCCCTATTTCGAGGAGCTCGCTTCAGAGGAGTATCGCATTGGTCACATTCTGCTTGCAATTGACGACAACGCGGGACCTGGTGCAGAAACCAGGGCGAGGGAAACCGCAACCTACTTAATCGACGAACTTCGAGGCGGCACACCGCTTTCCGGACTAGCTGTGAACTACTCGGCGTCTAACACGGCGCTCGAGGGAGGGGATCTCGGCTGGCGAAAAGCGTCACAAATTCCGAGTTTATTTAGTGATCAGATTCTTGAGATGGCAGTTGGTGAGGTCGCTGAGCCGATTCAGAACTCACTTGGTATCCATATCGTCCAACTCTTGGAAAAGAGAGGCGCTTCTACTACGACCGGCGAGAGTTCCCTCGTCCGGCATATCCTAGTTTCGCCTTCTGCAATACGCTCCGAGGACGAAACATTTGACCTCGTAAATGACCTTAAGCAACGCATTGACGCAGGCGAAGAATTCGCAGTATTGGCAGAGGAGTATTCCGACGATCCTTCATCGGCATTAGCCGGCGGTGATCTTGGATGGAATAACGGTGAGAACTTCGTACCGGAATTCCAAGCTGCGATGGCGGAAGCGGATATCGGTGTTGTAACCGTACCGTTTCAAACGGAATATGGTTGGCACATACTTGAAGTACAAGACCGCCGCGTTGAAGACCTAAGTGAGGATGCTCTGAATGAACTTGCGTTGCGAGCAATATATGAACGCCGGTTCGATGAGTTACTTCAGGGTTGGATCAAGGAAGTGCGCGATGAAGCATTTGTCCAGATTTTGTCAGGAACCGCATCATCAGAGCCAGAAAACGCTTCGGGCAGCATTTTTTAACTGATCAAAGCGCAATCGCGCGTATTCACGACGTGCTTGCGATTCAGCCAAATGACAGACTGGTAGAGATCGGTCCCGGCCGAGGCGCTTTGACGAGTGAACTGGTTAAGGCGACCTCACAGCTCACACTGATCGAGCTCGATCGCGATTTCGCGGACGATCTAAAAACACGCTTCCCGAATGCTGAGTTACTCTCTATGGACGTCTTGGACGTACCGTTAGATACGTTTGTAGCACGAAGGGTCGTGGGAAATCTGCCCTACAACATTTCAACTCCCCTCCTCTTGTATTTATTAGAGGAACCGAGAATCGTTGACATGCACTTCATGCTTCAGAAGGAAGTCGCGCTACGCTTAGCCGCGGCACCAGGTGAAAAAGCCTGGGGGCGTTTGTCCGTTATGGCACAGTACCAGTGTCAGATCCAACCACTGTTCGCCGTACCCGCACGTTCATTTCGACCTGTACCTAAAGTTGAATCCATGTTTGTCCGGTTTAAGCCAGTTACGCCAAAGCAGACTGCAAACGATTTCCAGACCTACGCGAATGTCGTCAAAACCGCATTTTCACAACGTCGTAAAACGCTTGCAAACAGCTTGTCCAACTACCGAATTGCTTGGGAAAAACTCGGTTTGGACGCGCGAATGCGCGCGGACCACGCAAGCGTGAACGATTACGTTTCAATCGCGAACCACGTCGACGCTCAATGAGCTTCACTTACGCTATCGGTGACGTACAAGGGTGTTTTGAACCCATGCGTGAGCTAATCGCCGCGATACCGTTCGATTCGGCAACCGATCGGCTTTGGTTTGTCGGTGACTTGGTAAATCGAGGCCCACAAAACCTCGAAACCCTCGAATACGTGAAAGGTCTGGGACCAAAGGCTACCGTCGTGCTAGGCAATCACGATCTACATCTCTTAGCCATCGTTTTTGGGAGGAAATCTCTACAGAAAAGCGACACGTTTCAAGACGTTTTAGATTCCCCTCGATGTGAGGAGCTCTCACACTGGCTTCGAGCTCAACCTCTGATGCACCAATATCAAGAGTGGGTATTGGTCCATGCGGGTATCCCGCATATTTGGACCGTGGACGAAGCATTTGAGTATGCCCGTGAAGTGGAACATACGATCAGCGGGACGGAGTATGTTCGTTTCTTCGAAAGTATGTATGGGAAATATCCTGATATATGGGACAACGCGTTATCAGGAATGGACCGATTGAGGATCATCACGAATTACCTTACTCGCATGCGCTTTGTAGATCCGGCTGGCCGAATGGAATTCGCTCACAAGACCACCTTGGATACAGCACCAAAAGGATTTAAAGGCTGGTTCGAGCACGCATGCTCGCGGGATGAAAAAATCGTGTTCGGACATTGGGCAGCGTTGGACGGCCACGTGCCCGCGGATGGTGTGATCGCAACCGACACAGGATGCGTGTGGGGGCGCAGCTTGACAGCCGTTCGGCTAGAGGATGGCTCACGCTACTGCTGGGAGGATGGCGTCGTCTCGTGTCGGACTTGAAGATCCCGGGTACCCGTTATCTGGTTGGTGGCGCCGTTCGAGACGAGCTACTCGGTATCAAGCCAACGGAGCGAGACTGGGTCATCGTCGGTGCCAATCCCGACACCATGATTGAAGCTGGTTTTATTCCGGTAGGGAAGGCATATCCTGTTTACTTGCATCCCGAAACGTTCGAAGAACATGCACTGGCGCGAACTGAAATCAAGATCGGACCGGGTCACGGCGGTTTCAGTTTCACCAACGATTCAAACGTCACGCTAGAGCAAGATCTAAGACGTCGTGACTTAACTATCAATGCAATGGCCAAAAGTGACGCTGGCGAACTGATCGATCCTTACGGAGGACAGCGCGATCTGGCCGCAAAAGCTCTGCGACACGTCTCCGATGCCTTTGCGGAGGATCCCTTACGCTGTTTTCGGGTTGCTCGGTTTGCAGCCCAGCTGCCTGACTTCCATATCGCACCTGCAACGCTTGAATTGGTTCGAAGCATGCATGCTCAATTACACGAACTGTCCGCTGAACGCGTCTGGAATGAATGGGTCAAAGCCGTCGAAGAAAACGCGCCACATCGTTTCTACGAGGTACTAAGCGACGCACAGATTACAGAACCATGGTTTCACGAACTCGCACTTGGGTCTTTAGCAGCTACCCACAAGGAACGCGATCTAACTCGTCAAGGGACTTTCGCACTTATTGGGTGGCTTCACTCCGAGGAGCAGCTCGACACGTTTTTTGATCGTTTAATGGCTCCGAGAAAGGCGAAATCGCTAGCACTTCAAGTATGTCAGACTGGACGTCTGTTCGAGCATTTCGATCAATTAGACAACGAGCGCGCAATCGACTTGCTGGATAAAACAGGAGCCTTTCACGGCGATTCGCGATTCGAGACCTTCCTCGATGCCTTAAGCTGTGTGACCGACATCGATGCAAAGACGATCCGCAAGTTACGGAAAATGCTTCGCAAAGTGACGGCTACCGTCGAACAAGGACCGTTGTATGGTCAAACGCTTCGTCGTAATCGCATCAATAAGCTCAACGAAATTCGTGGAGCCCTTTAAGCGTGGTTCGATGGTAGAACAGATTTGAACCTTCACATCGCCTAGTCGAAATGCCGTTGACACCCACTGACCGCGAATTGAAAGCTAAAACAAGCTATCACAACCGAATCTTCAATGAGGACTGCGTAACAGGTATGCAACGCTTACCCTCAAATATTGTCGACCTGGTAATTACCGATCCGCCGTTTGGGATCGAATTCAAAGCGAAGCGTCCTAACTACAACCGTGCGCCTCATCGAGTGTTAGAAGGTTATTCCGACGTATCACAGATAGAGTATTTTGAGTTCACAAGAACGTGGCTGACGGAGGTACAACGAATACTCAAACCTTCCGGGTCAGCGTTCATATTTTCTGGTTGGAACAACCTAAAGGACATCCTCAACGCAATAAGTGAAGTGGGTCTTGAGACTATCAATCACATCATCTGGAAATATCAATTTGGTGTCGCTACAAAGCGTCGATTCGTAACCTCACATTACCACTGTCTCTTCGTGGCAAAAGATGACAAAGAACGAATATTCCACGCCAATTCACGGTACTCTCGTGAAGATCGCACTGAAGATGGCAAGAGCGCTCGATATCGAGATATGGAAGATGTATGGGTAATAAAGCGCGAATATTGGACGGGCGATATCAAGACACCCACCAAATTGCCACGACAGCTCATTGAGAAGATCCTTGATTACTCCTCTCGTGAAGGCGAATTGGTTTTGGATCCGTTTCTTGGGTCAGGACAAGTGCCGGTTGTTGCACAAGAACACAAGCGACGGTTCGTTGGATTTGAGATCGTACCAGAATATTTCGAGTTTGCAGCAAAACGTCTCGCGACACGTTGCTATCGAATTCCCGATCAACCTAACGACTAGTACGTAACGAATTCCAAGCTAGCTGCCGTATTACTCGAATCAATAGACCAAAGCTCACAGGCTAATCCCGTGTGATTACCCTCGCTAAACTCTAGCAAGTGGAGCCCTGTACTAACGCCGTTGCGTCACAACTCGTCGTAATGTCGTCTAAATTTCCATTACGACAAATACAACGGTTTCACGAAGTCTTTTAGTATGCCAACCCGCGAAGTTGCAGACCAAATAGATAACCAAGAGCAGCCACTTGTTGCTACAACGCGTCCCACCCGTCCCCCGTTGCCGGAACTCGCAGGTGCCGTTTCAAGAGAGTTCTCAATTCGATCGTCGCAAGGAGAAATCGCGGAATTCAAACGGCTGTGGCAACGAGAAATAGCCAAACTCGCTCATGAGTGGGTGCCCATTGGTCAATCTAGAACGGTCCCTAAACGACTCACTGAGAACGTTAGGTACTTCTATCGAGATTTTGTTGTGTTTGCGTGGAACTCCCAACCTGACGCGACCAAGGAATTGAGACTCTTACTCAGGTCGATTCGGATCGCGGTAGACCGAGTAAAAGTGATGCAACATGAACGTGAGACTGCCAACAAATTCAATAAACCGTTGTATAACAAAACCGTCACCTTTCTCAAGCGGTTAGCTCACGATAAGACCTTCAATGACAGTGCAAAAGGCGCAAGAAAATACCGAAATTACGTCATTCAAAAAAAGATTAAGGCACGTCTCAAACGACCCATCTGTGACGAGGTGACAAATGACCTAGGGGAATCTTGGCAAGCGAGACGCGTCAGATCACAGCAGCAACTACTCGACATCGGTAAAGCTCTTGCACTGTGCGTAGGCCACAAGAACGAACAAACACGACGGTACTTTCGCGTGCTCGTAACAGGAGAATCTGAATTCTGGCAGATTCTCGCAGATGGACGGACAAAAGGACTGTTAGAAGTTCACTGCGATCAGGTATACGGTGACTGTTCAATCTTGCGAAACTACCGGTGCGTAGGCGAGTTAAACGGTCATTCTCATTGCTTCTTGCAGCTCCCGTACCAAGTCGCCGCAACTCTGGTTCAAAAACTAAAGCTACATCCCCTTTCATCCGTACCACTATTCAATTCAGGTGTGTTTCCTAGTTTCATCACCGGTTTGAAAGACAAAGATCGACCAGATTTCTCAATCGCGCTAGATCAATTCCGTTACACAACGTGGATTGCTGAGGATGAACTGATCATCTCACGTACAAAATCAGTCACCGACGGATACACAGATACGGAAGCGCCAATTGAATGGGGGTACTTCGCGCGAGCTTGCGACGATAAAACGCTTGATCCCCCGAGAATTCGACCTCATATCGACGAACTCCCGCCGCAACGCCTCGAAGGACCACGGACAACCCTACGACAGCACCGGTTTTCGGCGGTAAGTATTGACGAAGTATTAACAGTCTTAGCCGCGCAGTTGAAGGCTGGAGAAATTACGGACCATTAGCGTGCAATACGAATATGGGTACTTACGTTTCGCATGTCGCGGTGCCCAATCGACCGCTAATAAGACGAATCAAATGCGCGCCGTTGACACGACTGCAACTCGCTAATCCCCTTCTTCGCGAGATGCAACATGGCGATCAAGTCGTCGTGATCAAACGCCTTACCTTCAGCTGTGCCTTGGATTTCCACAAAAGAGTCCGTATTCAACATGACGACATTCATGTCCGTATCTGCGACAGAATCTTCCGCATATTCCAAATCAAGACGAGCATCGCCGTCGACCATCCCTACAGAAACCGCGCTGACAAAACCTAAAAATGCCTTTTCCATGTCGATTGTCCGTAGTGCATCAAAAACCGCAACAGCGCCACCGGTAATCGATGCAGTCCTTGTTCCACCGTCTGCTTGGATAACGTCACAATCAACATAGATCGTAGTACCAGACATCTGTTCCAAATCTACGCATCGTCTTAACGAACGCCCAATCAATCGTTGAATCTCGATCGTTCGACCGGATTGCTTACCTCTCGCAGCTTCTCGGTCGAACCGTTCTGTCGTAGCACCAGGTAACATGCCATATTCCGCTGTTAGCCAACCCTGACCAGACCCTCGGAGAAATCGAGGCACGTCTTCCTCAATCGTTGCCGTACAAATCACTTTGGTTTCGCCAACACTAATTAGTACGGAACCCGCGGCGTTTCTTGTGTAGTTTCGCTCAATAGAAACCGTTCGTAGTTCATTGAAATTCCGATCATTTGGGCGCATATTAGCCAATTTAACTATTTATCTGTACATGGAAAGAGCGATTATAAGTCGCTAAAATCCGCCGATGATCGCGAGTATGACAGCGTTTGCGTGCGCCAAGACATCTATATGGAGCTGGGAAGTGCGTAGCGTTAATCACCGTTTCCTCGATCTCAGTTTCAATTTGCCATCGACAGCGCAAGTCCTCGAACCTGAACTTCGGGCACACGCAAAAAGCGTATTGAATCGAGGCCGAGTCGAAGCGTCACTTACAGGCAGCTCAACAAATTCAGAAGCAGCACCAGCGATTGATCCTGAGAATCTACGTTTGCTCTTGAGTAACGCACGGGATGCTCAAGGGGTGATGCAGGATTTTTCAGCGCCTGAAGAGGTAACTAGCGTACCCAATCATCAGCTGGATGTACTTGACGTCTTGCGATGGCCTGGGGTCTTGAAAGATCAGTTCGAAGTTTCGCCAGACATGCACAAGGACATACATGAATCGTTTGTGCTTGCTCTGAAGTCGCTCGTTGAAAACCGGAATTTAGAAGGGGAATCTCTAAGTCGTCTATTTCAATCAAGGCTTGCATCGATCCGTGAGATCCTCGGTCAACTGGAATCGGTGGCTCAACTACAAATTGAGTTCATTCGAGAAAAACTCGATCAGCGACTACAGAAACTTGCGACTAACGTTGAGCCGAATCGACTCGCACAAGAAGTCGCATTACTCGCACAGCGTGCGGACGTGCAAGAGGAACTTGATCGATTGAACGTACATATTTCTGAATTCGATGTCTGTATGGGTCGCGATGAGCCACAAGGCAGACGACTTGGCTTTCTCGTTCAAGAGATGGCACGTGAGTCGAACACGCTCGCGGCAAAACTCGCACCACCCGACGCCGTGAACCTAACCGTCGACCTTAAAGTGCTTGTCGATCAGATGCGCGAGCAGGTACAAAACGTCGAGTGACGCCTCAAAATTCGCCACGCGCCAAGCTATTTGTACTTTCAGGTCCATCTGGTGTCGGCAAAACCACGCTAGCACAGGCCGTGATTGACGGCGATACCAACCTGCAGAGAGCGATAACCCACACGTCGCGTAAACCCCGCGCAGGTGAAGTCGATGGGCTTCACTACCACTTCGTTAGTGAGAACCGCTTTCTCGAAATGAAGTCAAACCAAGAGTTCCTCGAAACGGTCCACATTTTTGGTAGTTATTACGGCACAAGCCAGGCGGCGGTGCAAAGTAGCCTCGACCGAAACATGGACACCATGCTCATCATCGACTTTCAAGGGGCGCAAAATGTTCGCGTCCTCATGCAAAGTGTGACGAGCATCTTCGTGTTACCGCCATCGGTCGATGCGTTAAAGGATCGCCTCTTAGAACGCGCCGAGACAGATGATGAAACGCTCCAATCAAGAATTGAAAAAGCGCGATATGAGATGTCGCAACATGCCGATTACGACTTCGTCATCGTTAATGATTCGTTCGAGAGCACAGTTGAACAGTTGCATGAAATCGTGGAAGGCGTACGGTCGAATCGCAAGCTCCCCATCGGACCTACACAACAAGAAATAGCGTCGATTTTGTCGACCTAAGAGGCTGTGGTTCCGTCGTATCAAGCAGTCGTTCGTGATAATGCCCCGCCATTAAGTTAGACGTCGACAGATTCTTTAATGTCCAAAACTCCTTTACCCATCGGCGATCCCACCGAACTTGGCTTCGACACCGACCGATTAGCACAAATCGGTCCAGCAATGCAGCACTTTGTTGACAGCAAGAAGGTGCCTAATCTCGTTACATTGCTCGCTCGCAAAGGTCAAATCGTTCATTTTGAAGCACGCGGCGTACTTGACTTAGAACAGGGGAATCCAGTTGGCAAGGATTCGTTGTTTCGCATGTTCTCAAATACGAAGCCGATTGCTGGTGTCGCGACATTGATCCTATTTGAACGGGGTGTCCTCACGCCAGACGACCCGGTTGCGCGTTTTCTGCCCGAATGGCGTGATCTTCAAGTTGTGAATCGCAATGAATTGATGGTCACTGAACCCGCGAAGCGACCATTGACGATAAGGCATTGCCTAACGAATACAACAGGACTGATGAGTCCGCAAGCGATGCCGAGTATGTATCGGCAGCTACTACGGGACGAATTAGCTTCACTTGGATATGAAGATGACGACGGTTTTGGCAGCGATATTCCGAATCGGGATCGTGTTCGCGCGATGGCTAAGCTGCCATTGGGTTTCCACCCAGGTGAGCGATTCGTCTATCACATAGGTTATCCAATCCTCTCCGCGGTACTTGAAGAAGCGTGTGGTCAAACCCTCGATGTTTTCTTTCAGGAGAACATCTTTGATCCGCTAAAGATGGACAGCACCGATTTCTATTTAAAACCCGGGACCCAAGATCGCTTCGGCACGAACTACGTACCACGTGAAATTGAAGGCGACGTCAAGCTTCACCCAGTCGAAACTGCAGCAACCAGTGAGAAGAATGGGCCGAGAAAACACTTCGGTGGTGGTGGTGATGCAGGGGGAGTCCTCTCAACAGCGGGAGACTACGCGCGTTTCGGCCAGATGCTGTTGAATGGTGGTGAGCTCGATGGTGTACGTATTCTTGGTCGAAAAACCGTTGACCTTATGGTCGGAAACCACACCGGTGACATGACGATCCCAATGACCGGTCGGGGTTTTCACTGGGGGTTAGGTGTTGCAACGTATCACGGGCATGGCGCACCACCCTTGATTCGATCCGTGGGAACATATGGTTGGGGAGGCGCCGCGGGTACGACGTACTTTGGTGACCCGCAAGAGGAATTGCTTGGGGTTTGCCTGACACAAGTGCTGAATCACGGTGCGATGCCTGGCAACAACTATCAGGAAACATTCCAGCGTATGAGCTATCAAGCTCTGACTTGAAATCTCGAAACGATCGGCTACGTTTTCGGGTAACCTCGATTGCGTAACTCAACCCATTCGAGTTTTAACCACGGCGTGTAGTCTGATACGTCTTTCGCTACGACTTCGTCTAGCGACTCCGTTGATTCCCAACGCCACGCTTGGATCTCAGTTTCATTGATTATTGGATCGGCGTTCACGTAGCCTACGAATACCGAGCAAAGTTCGTGTTCAGTGTATTCCGGGGACCATTCCGCGCGATATTCGAATTTGTAAATAAACTCTAGTTCGACGTCGAGACCAAGCTCTTCCTTAACTCGCCTCTTCGCTGCGACGATTGGATCTTCAGCAAAAAACGGATGTGTACAGCAACTATTTGACCAACAACCACCCCATAGCGGCTTGTCAAGGTGCCGCTGCTGTATCAGAACTCGTCCTGTAGGATCAAACAAAAACACGGAAATAGCACGGTGCAATATGCCGCGACCTTCATGGCAACTTCGTTTGTTACGCAGACCAATGGCTTGATCGTCTTGATCCACGAGTACGAGTAAGTCGGTGTCTCGTGACACAATCGACGTCATCCTTCGCTTCCTAAACGGCGTTGGTTATGCATAGGAGAGTTCCAGCATAGACCTTTCGAATAATCATGAAGTTGCCCAAACAAAACTATGTCAACAATCGTCCGCAAAGGTACTACGACGATTTCGCAGACGAAATAGTAGTTGAACAGGAATCAGTTCATTCCATGAAATTTCGCAACGATCTTGCTGGATTTCATGAAATTCCAGAGCGTGATTGCGGAATTTTGAAATCTCAGTACGTCTTTAAGCGTTGCGCGGTTCGGTCAGCGAGTCCGAGGCGATAGCCATCACCTGAGCGTTTTCGCTATTGAATATCTTTCCCGTGCTCGTACTAACGTCCCGACCAATAATTAGCGCGCTTACTATCGGCAGCCACTATTGTTAAGAGTCCCCACTGAACATCGCATCACACTAGGAAACGCGGAGCTCTGCTATTTTGAATGGAGAGGTGTCGAAGATTCGCTCGTGCTGTTGCTCCATGCAACAGGATTTCATGCAAGATGTTGGGACAATACCGTCGCGCAGCTACCCGAGTCGTGTAGAGTCATCGCCGTCGATCTGCGCGGCCACGGTAGGTCCAGCAAAATCGGACCGTTCGGCTGGTTCGATATAGGCAACGATGTCGTCGACTTTGTCGATGCGCACGATCTAAAAAACATCGTGGCTGTTGGCCATTCGATGGGTGGTCATTGCGCACTCTACGCTAGCAGTCTGCGTACAGAACGATTTAAATCGTTGGTGTTAGTAGATCCAGTCGTTTTGGCACCGGAGCAATACGCGGATCAGATCCTACCTAACTTCAGTTCTGAATCTGGCGAACATCCGATCGCACGCCGACGAGCTCTGTGGAAGTCCCCCGATGAAATGTTCGAGGCCTTCAAAGATCGTCATCCGTTTAGTTTGTGGCAAGAGAACATTCTTCGAGACTATTGCCAATACGGCTTGCTTCATACTCCAAATGGCTATGAGCTTGCGTGCCCACCTCGTATTGAGGCGCAGATCTACATGGGTACCGGACAACGCGATCTAAAAGATTTGCTTCACAACGTCACGTGCCCCACAGTTGTCATGCGCGCCAAGCAACGTATCGGTCCGCGTGAAATGATGGACTTTTCCAATTCGCCGACGTGGCCTGGTCTAGCAGACGCTCTACCCAAAGCGCGTGATATCTACCTTCCACAACTATCACATTTCATTCCCATGCAACGACCTGATCTTGTCGCAGACCAGATTCAAGATCAGCTATCGAACTGAAGGCGATTCAAATTCCCAGTAGCCCGACCAATAACGGCCGTAAAGGTAGAGTCCTATCGAAATCACTACGCCCGGAAGGAGTGCGTTCGATGCTCCAAGCCACTCCACGATATATCCCAAGATCAACGCCGCAAGTATTGAACTAAGCGTGAACGTGAACAGATAGAAAGCGAGTACTTTCGAACGATGAGCCGGCGGCGCCATTTCCTGCAATGTGCTACGGACCAACGTCGAATTGACACCCATGTTGATCCCCCACATCCCTACAAACATCAAAAATAGCCATGGAGTAGGTTTGAGCCAAATTCCTAAGATCACCAAGATCCGAAAAAGTTGCAGCAAGATGTAGATCTTGCCTGGGTGTTTAAGCGGCATGAGCCAATACAGGACAATCGTCGAGCCCGTACTCCCAATCGTAAAAGCGATGAACATGGCAGTCATTAGCGTTGCATCGCCGATCGGTAATGCGCCGCCAGCGTAATGCCCCATTAGTATGTAAGGCATGACAACGATGTATGCGCCAGCATTAAAAATCGCCGATATGAAGTTCATACCGAATAGATTCCGAATGATCGGCACAGACAACACATTTCGGAATCCTTCGACCACGTCGATACGTTCTTTTCGAATCGGTGGTAGATCCGGCAATCCGAGTACTGCAAACGCGGCTGAAGCGTAAAGTCCAACCAATATCAACAGCACCAATATGAGACCGAACGATTCAAGCAGTGAGCCCATGCTCATCGCCCCGATGCCCACCAGCGAAGGTACGATGGTGACTAATGCAATCGAGCGCTGAATGTCAAGACGTGAAACTCGGTTGATCATGCTTTGCCTTGCAGGATCAGCCAACGATGAGAGTACCGCTGTACCTGCACCGAATGCGATGACCATCCATACGCTCAAACTGGACACGCCAAGAAGCAACAACAGTGGGACGAAAGCAGTTAACAGGGAGAGCGCAAACAACAAACGTCGAGCATCAAATCGATCGCCCGCGAAACCCCCGATGAACAGAATAATCAATGGCGCCGCATTGATTAGCGCACGACTCTCACCGAAAACGCTCGCCGACTCCTCTAATACTCCAACGAGTATCCACGTAAGCAGCAAGCCTTGTAGACTCAGCGCGGCCATGGATAAGCTGTTACTAGCTAAATACCAGAAAAACGCCGCACGAGGCGGCGTTTCAAAATCAGTCGGCTGGTGCAAATCGCTCCTACACCGTTAGGCTAATGCGGTGTTGTCGTCGTTATGAAACGGCGTCAAAGTAAGTTTGCGCTGACGCGAGATGCTCATCAACTGTTGTATTACCAGCATTGTGTGTAGCTACCGCAATATGCGTGCAGCCAAGCGCTTCCCACCTTTCAAAATGGTTGCGCCAACGCTCAGGATTACCGCCTTGAAACTGAACTTGCGCTTGAATACCAAACGAATCCCACGACAAACCCGCAGATTCGCGCTCCTTCTTCATGAAGTCGATCATCTCAGCAGATGCCTCGTTAGGCGTACCGATAGGAATCCAGCCATCGCCTAGCCTTGCGCAGCGCTTGAGTAATGCTGGTACGCCTCCGCCGAACCATATTGGGATCGTCTGGGAGGGTCTCGGCAAGATACTCGCTTGCGATACGGTGTGGAACCTTCCTTCGTATGTAAACGCGTCGCTCTCCCAGAGCTTCCGCATCAAATCAACCTGTTCTGCCTGCCGCGTACCTCTCGCATCGAACGGAACGTTCAGCGCTTCGTATTCGACGGGATTCCAACCCGTACCAATACCTAAACGAAACCGATTGTTAGACAGAATGGCAAGTTGTGCCGCCTGTTTAGCAACGAGCGCAGTTTGCCGCTGCGGCAGTATCAGTACCGCTGTCGTAAACTCGATAGTTTCAGTTACAGCCGCCATGAACGCGAATGTTGTAAACGGCTCATGGAATGCGACATCCTTGTCGTAAGGTCCATGCCATCCCCCAGGACGGTTGGGATCTGCACCTAACACATGATCGTAGATCAACATGTGATCCGCGCCCATCGCTTCCGCGCCTTGCGCATATGCTTTGATTGCGCCCGGATCCGTTCCAATTTCATGGTGAGGGAAGACGATTCCTACTCTCACTCAGTTACTCCAAAATCAAGCAAAAATTGACGAGATTAACGACTTTGTTGCCGCCGTTTGGCGAACCAATTAGAAGGTGTACAACCCTATAATTTCGCCGCATAAATCCGCCTTTTCAGGCGGATTTGCTTATGTCCAGCGCTAGTTTCCCGCTCTCATGTCCGATTCTACGAACCATCCCGAACCATTCTCGTTTCCCGAGATGGAACGCGATATTTTGACTTTTTGGACCGAGCACGAGACCTTTCAAAAGTCGCTTGATCAAACGCGAGATTCACAACCGTATACCTTTTACGACGGACCACCGTTTGCAACTGGATTGCCACATCACGGCAATTTGCTCGCATCCATCATCAAGGATGTCGTACCGCGTTATTGGACCATGAAAGGTCGATACGTGTCGAGACGATTTGGATGGGATTGCCACGGTTTACCGATCGAGCACGAAATCGACAAGAAACTCGGTATGTCGGCCCACGAAGCACTCCAAGCACTCGGCGTCGCGGGGTACAACGATCAGTGTCGCACGATCGTCGATCGATACACGAAGGAATGGCGTTCGATCATTTCGCGACTCGGTCGCTGGGTCGATTTCGACAACCAATATAAGACCATGGACGTCTGGTTCATGGAATCAGTGTGGTGGGTCGTTAAGCAACTGTGGGAGAAAGGACTGGTTTACCGCGGTAGCAAGGTTATGCCGGTTTCTACCGCACTCGAAACACCTCTTTCCAATTTCGAAGCGACGAGCAACTATAAGGACGTTCAAGATCCGGCGATCACCGTCCTTTTCAAGCTTAAGGACGAAGCTGCATACATATCCGCGTGGACTACGACACCGTGGACGTTACCTTCGAATCTGGCACTCTGTGTAGGCAAAGACATCCAGTATGCCCTTGTTCGGGAGACCGAGTCCGAAAGACGCTTCTACCTTGCGGAGGAACGCCTAGACACGTACCTAGAGCACCACCGACTCGAAGTCCTTTCGCGCGTACAAGGTCGTGAGCTCGTAGGTCGAACATATGAGCCGTTATTCCCTTACTTCGCGAAATACGCGAAAGAGGGAGCGTTTGTCGTGCTCGCCGACGACTACGTCGCGACTGATGAAGGGACAGGCATCGTCCACCAAGCACCGGCGTTTGGTGAAGACGACCAACGCATCGCGCTCGAACACGGGTTGACCACCGAAGTCTGTCCAGTCACCATGAGCGGCGAATTTACAGAAGATGTGAGCGATTTCGCCGGACAGCACGTCAAGGAAGCTGACCGTGACATCATCCGGTGGCTGCGCGATCGTGACGTATTACTCGAACACACCACGATCCAACACAACTATCCGTACTGTTACCGTTCGGATACGCCGCTCATCTATCGAGCTGTACCTTCGTGGTTTGTCAACGTCGGCGAGTTCAAAGATCGGCTCATCGCGGCAAACCAGCATGTTCGATGGGTTCCCGAGCACATTCAAGAGGGTCGATTCGGAAACTGGCTAGAAAATGCTCGAGATTGGGCGATCTCCCGCAATCGTGTATGGGGTACGCCGCTACCCATCTGGGAAAACGCAACAACCGGCAACTTCATTTGTATCGGCTCACGTGAAGAGCTAACAAACTACACCGGGGCAACTCCCGCAGATCTCCATCGTGAGCATGTGGACGACCTTACGTTCACGATCGACGGTGAGGACGGCGAGTATCAACGCGTCAGCGAAGTTTTAGACTGCTGGTTTGAATCCGGCTCCATGCCGTACGCACAGCAGCATTACCCATTTGAGAATGCCGATACGTTCAAGCAGGTATTCCCAGCGGACTTCATCGCCGAAGGCCTCGATCAAACCCGAGGCTGGTTCTATACGTTAATGGCGTTATCGAGCGCTATATACGACCAGCCAGCTTTTAAGAACGTGATCGTTAACGGAATGGTGCTTGCGGAAGATGGTCGCAAGATGTCCAAGAGCCTTAAAAACTATACAGACCCCGTCGAGTTAATGGAGAAGTACGGCGCCGACGCGCTGAGACTCTACCTCATCAATTCCGGGTTGATGCGTGCAGAAGAGCAGCGATTCGTCGACAAGGGGGTCGAGGCGATCGTACGTCGAGCCTTGTTACCTTGGTACAACGCCTTTTCGTTCTTCAAGCTCTACGCTGAAATTGATGGGTGGACCTACGAGCAGAGGGTCGACCGGTTTGACAACATTCTCGATCGGTGGCTCCTGTCAAAACTCCAGACGCTCAAGTCAACGATTAGTCGCGAAATGGAGGCGTACAGGCTCTACGGTGTCGTACCTCGCTTATTTGAATTCATAGAGGACTTGAATAACGGCTACATCCGATTGAATCGTTCTCGATTTTGGGCGGAAGGGCTTGAGGTCGATAAATGCGCCGCTTATTCCGCGTTGTATCAAGCTTTGGTGGAACTCACCCAGGCGATGGCGCCATGCGCACCGTTTCTCGCCGAATACCTATTCCGGGAACTTCGAAAGTTCGGCGAAGTCACCCTCACGGAATCGGTTCATTTGTCTCGATACCCCGTCTCGGATCTCGCGCGCGTTGATTCCGAACTTGAAAGCGCCGTCGGACGCATGCAGCAAGTCATCCTATTAGGACGTCGGCAACGCGAGGATCGAAAGATCAACCTTCGTGTACCGCTTTCGCGATTGACGATCATTCATCGTGACGACGAAATCCTGGCCAGTTTGCGCGAACTTGAATCGTACGTCGTGACCGAACTCAATGTAAAGCAAGTCGTTTACGAGAGTAACGAAGCTGAGTTCATCAAGCAATATGCGAAACCAAATTTTCCAGTGCTTGGTAAACGCTTAGGCAACCGGATGAAAGCGTTTCAACAGAGCATCTCAGATCTGAGCGTAGCTGAGATCGAAAGCCTAAGAACAGAGGGTTCACTAAAAATAGACGGTGAGGTGTTCTCAACGGATGAGATACAGGTGTTCCGCGAGGCGATCGAGGGCACCGATGTCGTCACGGACCGACTGATTTCCATCGAGCTCAACACGAACATCAACGATGAACTTGCGCTTGAAGGATTAGCAAGAGAACTCGTTCATCGCATTCAGCTGGCGAGAAAAGCTAAGCAGCTTCAAGTGACGGATCGGATCGATTTGTTTGTCGATGGCTCACAGCGGGTACTCCAGGCGCTTGACCGACATCACGACTACATCGTGAGAGAAACGCTAACGACAAAAGTGAACGCCCAATCTACAGACGCTTTTGTTGAGAACCTCGACGGTGAGGAGTTCCGTTTCGATCTCGAGCGCAGAGAAGCCGCTTAGTTCCCCGTAAACGTCGGTTTTGTCTTTGCTAGATACGACCGAATCGCCTCCTGACGATCCTCAGTCGAGGCGGAGAATAGGTTCTGATCTACATCCATATGCATGACAGCGGAGTCTAAAGCTGATGCGATGGCATTCACGCTTTGCTTGATCATCTGCTGAGGTATCGGCGATAGGTCTGCATATCGTTCCGCCCAGTTCATCGCTGTCACAATTAGGTCGTCATGGGGTACGAGCGCGTCCAAAATCCCCCACGATAGGAGCTCTTCAGCGTATATTCGTTCGCCACCCGCGACGAGTCGTTTCGCCTTCGCGGGTCCCGCGAGATGCGTGATAAGAGGGAGACTTTTCCACATCAAATTGACGCCAATTTCTATCTCCGGATACTGCATAAAGCAGTCATCGGCGCCGATTCGAAAGTCCATGGCAGTTGTTAAACAAGCGCCTCCTCCCAGAGCACCACCATTCCACGCGGCGATGGTGATTTGATCCATGGCGTAGATCGCATTAATCGCACGTTCACCTATTCGCGCGCGACGACGTCGTAGCGCAAGGTTTGCATTCGCGTCAATCGGTTGGACTTCTGGTGAAAGGTCCGCACCACTTGAAAAGTGCTTTCCCGTGCCTGTGAAGACGACAACGCGTGTTTCGGGGTCGTCACGAAAGGAGTGAGCAACCGTCTCAATTTCTTCAAGGGTCGCCGAGTCCAGAGCGTTCATCTTGCGGGGTCTATTGAAGGTCACCGTCGCGATGAAGCCTTTTCGCTCACAAATCAAGTTCTTGTAATCCGACATTTCATTTCATTCAGTAGACGTGGTAGGAAGCGCATTGCCGCATCTGCGAAGGATATAGCCAGTCCTGTCTCCAAGACACTGAACTGATAATTGCGCCCAGTTTTTTAGCGTCAAGTACCTATGAACAGTAACGATTTAGTAGCAGACATTCTCAAGACTGAAGGTGTGGAGTGGATATCTTGTTACCCCTCCAATCCTCTAATAGAAACCGTAGCCAAGGTGGGTATACGACCTGTCGCCTTCCGGCATGAGCGTGGGGCCGTCATGGCAGCGGATGGGTTCTCGCGATGTTCGGATCGGCAACGATTCGGTGTGGTCGCCATGCAATCACAAGCGGGCGCGGAAAACTCAGTAGGCGGATTAGCCCAAGCCCATGCAGATGCCGTACCGATCCTGGCATTACCTGGCGGTAATCCGTTAAGCATGCTGTTCGTCCGGCCGAATACGGTCGCCGCAAACACGTGGGACACGGTCGTTAAGCACATTGAATTCGTTACTAGCCCAAGGCAAACGTCGACTGTAATGCGTCGAGCATTTCACGCCCTCCGAACGGGTCGACCCGGACCTGTGGTTGTGGAGTTACCCGGCGATGTATGTGGTGCCGATATACCGGAAAATGCACCGGCGTATCGATCGCCAGAGCCTGCTAAATTTGTACCGTCCTCTAGCGCAATTAACGACGCCGCACAAAAACTAATCGAAGCAACTAATCCCCTTCTATGGGCAGGTGCCGGTGTGATGAGCGCTGGTGCAACCGCCGAGTTACAACAACTCGCTGAGTTGCTTGATGTCGCTGTGTTTACTACGATGCCTGGTAAGTCAGCATTTAACGAGCAACACCCACTCTCCGTTGGCGCCGGCGGCTCAACCGTTACCGGTCCCGCAGTGCAATGGCTTCGCGAATGTGACCTGGTTTTCGCGATCGGTGCATCGCTGACGACATCGCCATATGCACAGCGGGTACGCCCGGACACTTTTCTTATTCACAATGTAATCGACGACAACGAAGTAAACAAAGACACTCACGCAGACATTGGCTTGATTGGCGACGCAAAGCTGACTTTGGAAGCGCTCGTCGATAGGGTCAAGGGATTAATCGGCGAGCAGCCTCGGGATACGGGTGTAAAGGGAAAGATCAAATCAGCCAAAGACGCTTGGTGTGCGCAATGGCAGCCCTATCTAACCAACGACGACGGGCCGCTTTCGCCATATCGCGTTATTCACGAAATGAACGTCAACCTAGACAAAACAAAGAGCATCGTGACACACGACGCCGGCGCACCTCGAGATCAGATCGTCCCTTTCTACGAGGCAACAACACCGCACGGATATATTGGCTGGGGCAAGTCAACCCATCTCGGATTCTCGATTCCACTCATGATTGGGGCTAAGATGGCTATGCCAGATCGCATGTGCGTAAATCTCATGGGAGACGGCGCATTCGGTATGTCGGGGCTTGATATCGAAACTTCAGCTCGTGCGGGAATACCGATAACGACGATCGTGCTGAACAACGGCATCATGGCAACCTACCCCGGTGGGTTCCCGACCGCGCGCGAGGAATTCGGTGTGTCCTATATGCAGGGAAATTACGCTCAACTCGCTCAAGCGTTAGGTGCAGAAGGTATTGAAGTCAAGCAGGCAGCCGACATGGGTCCCGCATTGCTTCGCGCAAAACAGTTGAACGAAGAAGGCAAGACCGTCCTACTCGATGTACATACCCGAGCTGAAGATTCTCGCGCTCCTAGTCACTTTGCTTCGTAATCTTGATCGACGTGTCGCGAGTGGGATTTTCTTCATCGTCGAGTCGAGATCTGCGTTCGAATGAGAACGATGTCTGTTAGCATGTCGAGCCGAACCACTGATTAGAAACGGATTGGAATAGAGATGGCTCAGACTGAAGCACAGGACATTCGTTTTGAGCCTAACGAGGCGCCACCAACGCCATTGTCGGTCGGACTTGCTTTTCAGCTAGTCGTACTCACGATCAGTGGAGTCGTTTTGACGCCTGTGATCGTTGTTCAGGCCGCCAATATTGGTGAACCATTCCTCTCGTGGTCAATCTTCTGTGTCCTACTAATCGCCGGGTCAACGACGATTCTTCAAGCAGTCCGAGTATGGCGTTTTGGTAGCGGGCATGTCCTTCTAATGGGTACATCAGGCGCTTTCATCGCCGTTTGTATCACGGCGCTTGTTAGCGGCGGACCCGCCTTGATGTGCTCACTGATCGTTGTTTCTTCAATCATTCAGTTCATCATCGCTTTCAAGCTTTCCGTACTTCGAAGAGTCATCACACCAACCGTCGCGGGAATCGTGATCATGCTGATCCCTGTGACTGTGTTTCCCATCATCTTCGACCTTTTGGTCGATGTGCCCGAAGAGCATCTTGCGTTCAACGCGCCCATCGTCGCAGCAATCACCATTGCTATTTCCGTCATCCTTGCGATGAGGGCAACAGGATTCCTCCGATTGTGGACGCCTTTAATAGGCTTAGTAATCGGAACGATCGTGGCTTCGTTATTGGGACTGTTCGACGCTACACCGATCCGTGAAGCGGCTTGGGTCGGACTGCCGGAGTGGGGCTGGCCTGGAATCGACATCTCATTCGGTCCAAAATTCTGGGGGCTCGTTCCTGCATTCATCCTCGTTACAGTCGTCGGTCTAGTCGAAACCATCGGTGACAGCGTCGCTATTCAGCGAGTCTCTCAACGGCAACCCAGAGCGCCCGACTATCGTGTTGTTCAAGGTGCAGTCGGTGCCGATGGTGTTGGTAATCTCTTATCGGGCTTCCTAGGCACGGTACCAAATACAACGTATTCCTCGAGCATCGCGGTCACTGAATTAACGGGGGTCGCCTCACGACGCGTTGGAATCTATATTGGTGTGATATTCCTGGTTCTTGCGTTCCTACCGAAACTAAAAGCCGTCATCATCGCGCTACCGAATCCCGTTGCTGGAGCATACATAACAGTCATCCTGGCGATGTTGTTTATCGTCGGAATGAAGCTGGTATTTCGGGATGGTCTAGATTTTCGGAAATCGATTATTACAGGCGTATCGCTTTGGGTCGGCATCGGTTTTCAATTCGAGTTGATTTTTCCAGACCTTCTAACTGGAACCGGATTCTGGGGAACATTGCTACGTAATGGTATGACGGTCGGCGGATTAGTCGCTATCGCTCTGACACTTATGTGGGAGGTTCTTGGGTCTCGACGACGACGCATTCAAACAAAATTAGCGATTGAGAGCCTGCCAGAACTGACTGAGTTCCTCTCTACGGCAGCGAAGCGATGGAATTGGAGTGAGGAATCTGTGATTCGGCTTCAGCAAGTCAACGAGGAGCTTCTCCTTACGCTCATCGATAGCAACAACGATGCGGCGGCGGAAGAACGTCGTTTGCAGGTATCTGTGCGCCACGATGCAGGTCAGCTTGCACTTGAGTACGTTGCAGTGGCTGACGAGGAGAATATTGAGGATCGAGCGATGTTTGTACACGACGCCGCTAATGATGACGCAAGTACTGATCTCTCCATAAAGCTATTACATTTTCTGGCTGCAGAAATTCGACACCAGAAATATTTCGATATGGACATTGTGAATATCCGCGTCGATCCCGCGACGTAAACGTCATGGCGCGTCCCAATCCGAATCGAACTCGGCCATCGTCGCACAGCTACTTCTCGCATAGATTGCGCTTGCATTACCTCGATTGGGGTAACGAAACGGCGCCGCCCTTGCTCTTGATCCACGGTATCCATGATCACTGTCGATCATGGGATTGGTTCGTCGAGTCTTTTCGATCTGACTACCACGTTGTGGTGCCTGACCTACGTGGACATGGCGACTCTGACTGGGCGGTAGGGAGTAGCTACATGTTGGTCGACTACGTCTACGACGTTGCTCAACTCATCAAGCAACAGGGATTGGCACCGCTGAGAATCGTTTCACACTCACTCGGCGGAACGATTGCGACCATGTATAGCGGCCTTTATCCAGATCATGTGAGGGACCTTGTGATCATTGAAGGTGTCGGGCTTTATCCAAGGCCCCCCTCACCTAGCCGTGGTTCGAGCATCCGACGATGGATTGATTCCGGTCGTAATCTGGCAGCAAGATCTGTACGTAAATATCCAACAATTGAGGCAGCTTACAAGCGGATGCATGAGATGAATCCCCATCTTACGACTGAGCAAGCACGACACCTTTCCATGCATGCAAGCAATCAGAATGAAGATGGCACGTATTCTTGGAAATTCGACAATTACACACGCAACTCATCGCCGTACGATATGCCAACGGACGACCTTATTTCGCTATGGCGGTCCATCGAAGCGCGAGTACTCATTATCAATTCAGAAACCGGATATCCCCATCGAATTGGTCAAGATGGTACGGATTCCTATTTCAAAAATCTCGACATGATCAATATCAACAACGCCGGTCATTGGACGCACCATGACCAACTCGATGCCGTGGTCGATACTGTGAGCAATTTTCTGAACGAGTAGCATGCCTGAACCAATCGTCAAATATGAACGGAATGATCACGTCGCGGTCATTACGACGAATCGACCCGAGCAGTACAACGCGCAAAGTCGTAAGCTACTTGAGGAATTAGATCGACTTTTCGCGGAAGCGGGTGCCGACCCTGATGTTCGCGTGATTGTTCTCTTCGGTGAGGGCAAGCACTTTTCCGCGGGACATGACCTTGGCAGTTCTGCAGAACTACAGGATCGTGAAGAACGACCATTCCAACAAGGTATCCGTGGTCGATTCGATCACTCGCGAGAACAGTTCGTCGAGAAATCCATGCGTTGGCGAAACGTCCCCAAACCAACAATCGCTGGGGTGCACGGCTATTGCATATACGGTGGCTGGATTCTCGCGAGCGCAATGGACATCATCTACGCAGCCGAGTCTGCAATGTTTCTCGCTTCGAATTTCCAGTTTTTCACCGTGCCTTGGGACCTACACCCACGTAAAGCGAAAGAGTTACTCTACGAGAGCCGTTTTATCGACGCACAAGAAGCGCTAGAACTCGACCTCGTTAATCGCGTCGTTCCTGACGAAGAGCTCCGAGATTCTGTGATGGCGTACGCGGAGCGTATCGCTCGAAACGATCCATTTCAGCTCCGGATGATGAAGATGGCCGTAAACCAATTGCAAGACACGCAAGGCTTCCACGCTCACATATCATCGGCACATCTGATGCACATACTGTCTGCTTCCGGCGAACGGGATCCAGACTATGCGCTTCAAGTGCCGGATAAGAAACGTCGCCCGATGGTCGAACGTGCGTTCGAAAACTATCGCAAGAAGAAAGACGAGTGATCCGTATGAACCTAGAACACGGATCATGAACGCCTTCGCGTAGATTGTCTCAATGTGCCAGCCTGCAATGAACCCACGAATTTATAATCCGCGCCGCTAATAGGTGCCTGATCCACTATTGATGCAGTTTTTTAAGCTGTTTTTTATCGTTGTTATCGTGTGTACTACGTTATTCGCGATTGGACAAGACGAATCCAAAGAAACCGTCGAAGATCGGCTTCAGCCGTTTGGCAATCTCTGCATGCAAGGGGAAGACTGTGGAACAGTTGCACCTGTTACGGTTTCAATAAGCCGTAGTGGCATTGAGGTATACAACGCGCACTGCTTTGCATGTCATGCGACCGGTGTTTCCGAAGCGCCTCTCGTGGGTGCTGAGGAATGGCAAACGCGTCTAAATGAAAAAGGTGCGGAGACCTTACTCGCAAATACAAAAGCGGGATTCAACGTCGTGATGCCAGCAATGGGAACGTGCATGAATTGCACGGACGCTGAGCTTCAAGCTGCCATCGATTATCTGATCTACGGCGAGTAGCTCGCTCCGCTAAGAAAAGCCGCGCCGTTAAGTTAACTTACGCTGGCACGTCGCCTTTCACGACGATTCGATGCATCGTACGAAGTTCGTCGTAATCACCGATTGCGTAATGCATCACTGACCGATTGTCCCAAAGCACGAGGTCATTGATCGCCCATCGATGGCGATATGTGAATTCGGGTCGGGTCGCGTGAGCAAATAACCTAAAGAGAAGCTTTTCGCTTTCGTCATCAGCCATATCGCAAATGTACTTCGTGAAGTTGCCATTTACATACAACGCTCTACGTCCACTCTCGTTGTGCGTTCGGACCACCGGATGGATCGCATCTTCGACGTCCGGACCGAACACTTTACCAGTATGGAAAGCACGTAAATTGGCGATCTCGTCTTTGATTACTTCATCTAACGTCTCATAGGCCAGGTGCTGATTCGCGAAGGCAGTATCACCTCCCATTGCCGGTAACTGCTGCGCGTGCAATCCAGTAATGTGAGGTGGCGTTGGGTGCCAGGTCATATCGGAGTGCCAACCGCCACCGAATGGGTGGACGCCAGGGGAAAACTTGAACCTGCGCGCTCGCCCACCGATGAACTGCACGAATGGCGTATCACGATGCTTCGTCGCTGGGTGAGTCAGTAAGTCGCCCCAATTCCGACCGAAGGCTTCTAGCTCGAGTGCAGTCAAATGTTGGTCGGGTAGCACGAGAAGGTGGTATTCAAGCATCAAATCACGCAGTTCACGAATCGTGAACTCGTTGTATCCGGACGCTAGGTCAATCCCTTCAACACGAGCGCCAAGAGCTGGACTAACACGCGCGACGTCGTTTGTTACTGCAGGTTCAGCCATGATTTCCAAATTGCATTCACATATATCTCAATTCGTAGTATAGACAAGGTGCCTCGTTCTTAATACACGCCTACTCGGGTGCACAATATCGAACGTCAGAACTAATTAAGCGCCGACTTCGCACATGAGCGACGAAATACTCTACGAGAAGCGTGACGGTGTCGCGCTCATCACACTTAATCGCCCCGAGAAGCTAAATGCGATAACAGACGAAATGCTCGCAGACTTCATTAATGTAACGAACGAGTCGATGATTGACGACGACGTTCGCGCCGTTGTCCTCACTGGCGAAGGTCGAGCTTTCTGCGCGGGTACGGATGTCAGCGCAGGGATTGCGCGTGATCACGCGGCCGCTGCCGTCGAACGTACCAAGCGCATAAAGCCGGTCGAACTGCCCGAGTCCACATTACCGGGGCTTTGGACGCTGACACGTATCCCGAAACCGACAATCGCTGCCGTTAATGGTGCAGCTGTTGGCGTAGGCGTCGAATGGACTGTCCAGTGTGATTTCCGTATCGCCTCTCATGAAGCGAAGTTCGGCTGGGTATTCGCACTTCGTGCAATTACGCCTGATACGGGCGCCGGTCCGTATTTATTGCCTTATATCGTTGGCTTACCCAAAGCGCTCGAGCTCATGTACTCAGGTCGCATCATTGGCGCCGAAGAAGCGCTTGAGATCGGTCTCGTGAGTGAAGTGGTCGACAAGACTGACCTCGTGGACAGAGCTGTCGCGTTCGCAAACGAGCTAACGGCTGGTGCACCGCTTGCAGTGAAAGGGATTAAAGAACTAACGTATGGTTCGCTTGAATGGCCTCCTAGTGTGTTTGACGGACACAAGACATCAATGCTGCAGGCGACCAGCAACTCAGAAGACGCTCAGGAGGGTGTCGATTCGTTTCTACAAAAGCGTACGCCACGATGGCGCGGTCGATAAACATCACGCTTTGCAACAAACGTAATTTAGGGAAAGGAACTCTCTTAAATGCCTAATGATGTTGTAGATGTCCTGATCGTTGGAGCAGGTGCGTCGGGTGCCGCGGTGGCATGGAGCCTAGCCGAAACGCGTATGCGGATCGTATGTCTAGAGCAAGGCGACTGGATGAATCCGGCCACGTACCCGAGCAATTTCCAGGACTGGGAGGTGCACTATGGCGAGACATCCGCGATAAGTCCAAACTACCGTGACCGAGACGCCGACTATCCGATAAACGATTCAGAGTCGCCTATTGCTATCGTCAATTTCAATGCGGTAGGCGGTAGTACGATTCTCTACTCGGCTCATTTCCCACGTTTCCACCCATCCGATTTTCGAGTTCGAACACTTGACGGTGTTGCAGACGATTGGCCAATCGACTACTTCACGCTTGAACCCTTCTTCGCGGAAAATGATCGAAACATGGGTGTTTCCGGTCTTCACGGTGATCCGGCGATTCCTGATCACCAGCCACCCCTTCCCCACATCCCGATAGGCAAAATGGGTGAAACAATCGGCCGTGGCTTTAACAAACTCGGTTGGCATTGGTGGCCATCCGATAGCGCAATCATCACAGAACCTTACGAAGGACGCGGTCAGTGTTTGAATCTGGGTCCTTGCAACACGGGATGCGCGCAAGGTGCAAAGAGCAGCGTAGACATTGCGTACTGGCCCGTCGCCCAACGCATGGGCGTTGAACTCCGAACCAATTGCCGCGTAAATCAGATCACCGTCGATTCCAATGACATGGCAACAGGTGTTGAATATTGGGATGCCGAAGGCGTTCTACAACATCAGCGCGCGGAGGTCGTGATCGTGGCTTGCAACGGTGTTGGTACGCCTCGGTTGTTACTCCACTCAAAATCCGGGAGATTCCCGAACGGTATCGCAAATCGTTCAGGATTAGTTGGCAAAAATCTGATGCTCCATCCTTGGGGTGGTGCCTCAGGTTTGTTTGAGGAGCCACTTGAATCACACTTCGGACCACAAGGGTGTTGCATCCTTAGCCAAGAGTTTTATGAAACCGATGAAACGCGCGGTTATGTACGCGGGTACAACCTTCAGATTACGCGCGGTAGCCCACCGATCGCTACAGCGCGATATGGGGTTGCATCCGGCGCAATTCCGTGGGGTGCTGCTCATCACGATGAATTCGAGAAACGCTTTGATCGAAGCGTCCACATCGGTGTCTGCGCTGAGGATCTGCCCGAAGAGCACAACCGGGTAGTGCTTGACGACGAGCTGACGGACTCGAACGGAATACCAGCGCCAAGAATCCTCTATCGCACGAGTGAGAACTCAATGCGAATGCTCGCTCACGGTACCAAACGTTCCGTCGAAGCGCTCGAAGCTGCGGGCGCTATAGAAATAAGTCCTGCACCATACCCCATTAGGATGGCGGGATGGCATCTACTGGGTACCGCTCGAATGGGAACCGACCCCGAACGATCGGTCGTCAACGAGTGGGGTCGTAGCCATGACGTTCGAAATTTGTTCGTCGTTGATGGCAGTGTTTTCGTCACATCCGGTGGCGTAAATCCCACTACCACCATTCAGGCTGTTGCGCTATACATTGCTGACGCAATGAAACAACGCCTGGCAACACTGTTTGACTAATCATCGTGACCCAACCTATTACCTCCGATAGTCCACTCACCGCGGTTCAACGCGCGATTTTTGACGTCGTTTTGGATCAGATCATTCCGGAAGATCCAGCGCGCAAAAAGCCCAGCGCAGCCGACGTTGGCGTATTTGAATACATCTTAGTGCGCAATCCTGAGTCCTTCGATGAGATCGGCCGCCAATTAGATGAACTAGCCGCACAAGCAACGTCATCCCATCAAAAGGAATACACAGAACTTACCCGTGAATTGCAGGACGACACGCTGAATCGATTACACGAACAGGATTCTCGATTCCTATTGATTCTGTCGCTACAAGCCGTCGAGTGTTACTACCTCGATAGCCGCGTTATGGCAGCCATTGGGTTACCCGCACGCGCGCCATATCCGGAAGGATTTACGGTACACCGAGGCGATTTGTCGTTGCTGGATCCCGTTCGTGAACGAGGGAGAATCTGGCGGCGCACATAAATTGAGCACGGAATAGCTATTAATTGATCAATTTTCTATCAATCTAATACTTGCGCTGCGCAGATTTCGCCATATAGTTAGCTAACAACCTTGTTTCTTAGTTGGCACGGTATTTGCTTAAACAAGGAAACGCTTTAGACCGCTTGACTCAGGAGGAACAAGTCATGCGCATCAAACACGTTTTCATTGGCTGCGTCGCAGCTGTGCTTACATGTACACCTGCGTTCGCCGATGAAGAAGACGGCGGATTCTCCGGGAATGTCACAATTGCGTCCGACTACTCATTCCGCGGCGTATCTCAAACGAACCTATTACCTGCAATCCAGGGCGGATTCGACTACGAACTCGACAATGGGTTTTCGTTTGGGACTTGGGCATCGAACGTCAACTACGGTGATGGGGGCACAAGTCAAGAATTGGATCTTTATGTCGGGTTCACGCAATCCCTCAACGACACGACGTCAGTAAGTTTCTCTTTGGTTCAGCTCGAATATCCTGGTGATGGTGAGAACTTGGACTACCAGGAAATAGGTGCAAGTCTCGATATGGGTTCTATTAGTCTCGGCTTTGTATATTCACCAAGTTATGTCGGTGTCAACGATTGGCAATTCAACTACCTATCGGTCGGCTACGGGATGACCCTCGGCGAAAACGTCGATTTCAGCGCTAGCATCGGGCTAAACTCAGCTGATGACATCGCAGGCGAAGGCGAGGACTCGTATATCGACTACTCAGTCGGCGTCAGCGTGCCCATTGGCGGCATCGACCTCGGTTTCAATGTTGTCGGAACCAATATCGACGACAACGAACTAGGCGAAGGTCGACTCGTCTTTTCGCTGAGTAAATCACTCTAACACCCCTCCCTTAACACGCTAAACGTTCATACCGGTGCAGCTTCACAGCTGCACCGGCGGGACCTCTGCGTCCTGAAAAACCACCCCTTTTCATTCGAGGAGCATCGATATGAAGATGATCACGGCCATCATCAAGCCTTTCAAACTTGATGACGTGCGTACTGCCCTGTCGGATATCGGCGTAACGGGCATGACGGTCACCGAAGTCAAAGGATTTGGCCGTCAGAAAGGACATACCGAGCTGTATCGCGGTGCCGAATACAAGGTCGATTTCTTGCCCAAGGTAAAGATCGAAGTCGCAATCAATGACGATTTACTCGATCAGTGTATTGATGTGATCACAGCATCAGCAAACAGTGACAAAGTCGGGGACGGCAAAGTGTTCGTGTCTTCGCTTGAGGAAGTCATCCGAATTCGAACGCGTGAAACTGGCTCGAGCGCAATTTAGCGACGTCCAAACGAACTAAAGGAGACTAAACGTGGAACCTCTGTTAGAAACTAACTACGCGTTAGACACGCTTTACATGCTCATGACCGCTGTGTTGGTGATGTTCATGGCTTGCGGATTTTCGATGCTTGAGTCAGGGATGGTACGAGCAAAAAATACCGCGGAAATCCTGACGAAGAATGTCGCACTTTATGCGATCGCTTGCATTATGTATCTGTTCGTTGGCTATCACATCATGTATGTTGGCGGCGCGGACGGTGGCGGCGTATTACCTTCATTCGGGCTGTTGATTGGAGAAGAGAACAGTGCGGTTGGAGAGGGCACCTATTCCGCCCGTGCCGACTATTTCTTCCAAGTCGTGTTCGTCGCAACCGCGATGTCCATCGTGTCTGGTGCTGTAGCTGAGCGAATGAAACTCTGGGCGTTCCTGATATTCGCGGTTGTATTAACCGGGTTCATCTATCCAATCCAAGGCATGTGGAAATGGGGCGGCGGCTTCTTAGACGAACAAGGTTTTCTCGACTTCGCGGGTTCTGGCGTCGTTCATCTCTGCGGTGCGGTTGCGGCATTTACCGGGGTGCTATTTCTGGGTGCGCGTCGAGGCAAGTATGGTCCCGGTGGCGAAGTACACGCACTTCCAGGCTGCAACATGCCGTTGGCGACGCTGGGTATGTTCATATTGTGGTTCGGCTGGTTCGGTTTCAATGGTGGCTCCGAACTCATCATTTCGAATTTCGAAGAAGCGAACGTTGTCGCACAAATTTTTGTGAACACGAATATCGCGGCATGCGGTGGCTTGATTGTCGCATTAATTCTTGCGCGGGCAGTCTTCGGTAAGGCAGATCTAACCATGGCTTTGAACGGTGCATTGGCCGGATTGGTTTCAATCACGGCGGAGCCAGCTGCAGGACCGGCAAGTCTGGCATTGTTTACAGGTGCTGTTGGCGGCGCGATCGTGTTCGGCTCCATCATCGTAATGGATAGGTATCTCAAGATCGACGATCCAGTCGGCGCGATTAGCGTACACGGCGTATGCGGTATCTGGGGATTGCTCGCTGTGTGCTACACAAATCCAGAAGCAACCATAGGCGCTCAGTTACTAGGCATCGTTTCGATCATCGGCTTTGTCGGTATTGCAACAGCCATCGTTTGGGCAATTCTGAAAGTCACGATGGGAATCCGGGTATCTGAGGAAGAGGAAGAATCGGGTGTCGACTACTCCGAAGTCGGTATCGAGGCCTATCCCGAATTTGTTAACGCACCTTAAGTCGAGTCGTAATTACGACTAAAGGTAAGAATCGTTGCGAAAATGAAGAACGCGCGGCTTGACCGCGCGTTTTTCGTTGTTCCTTTCACATTAATCTACGACACACGACGCGACCGGCAACTCCTAGGTTTTTCTTCGTCCATCGGCGAAGTAGAATTTCGGAATTACTCCCGGACTCGGCCCAATGAAACTCGTTACCGCGATCATAAAGCCTCACAAAGTAGATGAAACCCGTCAGGCACTCAACGAAGTTGGTGTAACAGGCATGACGGTTACGGAAGTGAAGGGTTTCGGACGACAAAAAGGTCATACCGAGATGTATCGCGGCGCGGAATACGTTGTGGATTTCCTGCCGAAAGCGAAGCTCGAAATTGCGCTTGATGACGATAACGTCGACGCATGTATTGACGCTATTCGAAAAGCCGCCAACACTGGTAAAGTTGGTGACGGCAAGATATTCATCACAAGTCTCGAGGATGTAGTCCGTGTCCGCGATGGTGAAAGAGGACCAAGCGCGCTTTAAACGCGTCTAAGCCATTACTGTCACGATGCGTGACATGTGACCAAGAACGTACTCGACGACGCGTCGCGCGCTCATACACATTCCATGCAATACGTCTCCACGCGGGGAGGGGTTCAGCCCGTAAGTTTTGAGCACGCTTTGCTCGAAGGGCAAGCGGAAGATGGCGGTCTCTATCTCCCGGAACGATATCCCCAATTAACCGACCGCTGGGAGTCCTTCAAAAAACTCTCATTTAGTGAGCTTGCATACGAGATCGTATCGCTGTATGCAACCGATGTCGATTCCGCGACCCTTCGAGCTATTCTCGACGAAGCATTCGCGACATTCGATGATGAAGACGTCGTTCCATTGGTCAAGATCGATGACTTCCACGTCCTCGAACTATTTCACGGTCCGACCTTGGCATTCAAAGACGTGGCACTTCAGGTGTTAGGGCGGTTGTTTGAACACACACTTAGGAAGCGCGATCAGGTACTAAACATCCTCGGCGCTACTAGTGGTGACACGGGTAGTGCAGCCATCGCTGGAGTACAAGGCCGAAGAGGTATCGGCATCTTCATCATGTTTCCCGATGGCCGTACAAGTCGGCTGCAAGAGCTGCAAATGACGACCGTTCGTGAGAAGAATGTCCATTGCCTTGCGATTGACGGCAGCTTCGACGACTGCCAACGGATCCTCAAATCCATTTTTAATGACATCGAATTCAAGCGCAGCGCTAGTCTCGGCGCCGTCAACTCGATCAACTGGGCTCGGATCATGGTCCAGATTGTGTACTACGTGTACGCAACGCTTCGGTACAACGAACCAGTGACATTCAGTGTACCCACCGGTAATTTCGGCAACATCCTATCTGCGATTCTCGCTATGCAGATGGGCGCACCTATTCGACGCTTAATACTCGGTACAAACGAAAACGATATTCTCGCAAGGTTCTTTGTCAGTGGTGAATACAAGCGCGGCGCAGTTCAGCAGACTCTTAGCCCATCCATGGATATTCAAGTCGCCAGCAATCTGGAGAGGTTTATCTACCTGTATCTGGATGGCGATTCTGAGCGGCTCGTACGCTTTATCCAAGAATTCGCTGAAAACAGCCATGCGACATTGCATCGGAACGGAAACGTCGATACGACCATCGACGCTCGACGTGTCGATACGAATGAGACATTAAAGACGATCCGTGAAACGTGGGAACGCTTCGGGTATCTCGTCGATCCACATACAGCGGTCGGCGTTGCTGCAGCCGCTCACGCGCGATCCGAAGGTCCCGTCGTATGTCTCGCAACAGCCCATCCTGCGAAATTTCCCAATGCGGTGGATCAGGCGATCGGTAAACCGTTAGCGAATCACCCGCGGCTTGATGCACTCCACGAGAAGCACGCTAGAAAGGTCAAACTACCCGCGCAACAGGAGAAGGTAAGAAACTACCTCGAGGCGAACGTTATTTCGTAACAAAGTCACGTTGACTTCAACTGTAAGCTGATCGGCTCCGAACATCAATCGATTGAATCGCTTGCCGAACATCCGTTAGTTCGTGTACGACCGCTGTTGCGACATTGTCTGTCGGCTCGCGTTCGTGATCCAACCAAACAGTTTTCATTCCCGCATTCGCCGCACCTTCTATGTCTTCTCTTAAGCTGTCACCCACATGAACGGCTCGCGACGGTTCTTTTACGCCACCTAATTTAAGCGCGAGGTGAAATATCCTTACTGATGGCTTCGCAGCCCCAGCGTTTTCAGCATTTACATTAAATGAAAAGTATCGATCGATCGATGTCTGAGACACATTTGCATTGCCGTTCGTGATGGACGCAAGTTGATACACCTTACTTAGTTCCGCTAGCAGACGTATGGCGTCTGGATAGGGATCAACTTGGCAACGCCAGTGAATAAACACTGCAAAAGCGTCCTGTGCATAGCGACGAGCGTCTGTAGCCGTTAAACCGACCTCCCGAAAGCAGCGTTCCATATATGCGACTCGAAACGCGCTCACATCGTGCGCGATCTCCGGGCGTTCCCGCCTCACGGTGTCGCTCAATTCCTTGAGTCTTTCGTCACTTAGGGAAGCATGTTCCGGGACGTGCTCAACGATCCATGAATTCGTTTCCTTTGTTGCACGAAGGAGAACTTGATGAGATTCCCAGAGCGTGTTATCTAGATCGAAGGTAACGAGCTCGATCGTCACGATTGACGCTTCGCTCGAGGGTGAGCCTTTTCGTATACCTTCGCTAAATAACCTGAATCGAGGTGTGTGTAAACCTGGGTCGTGCTTATGTTCTCATGTCCCAACAGCTCTTGCACCGCGCGTAGATCGCCGCTGCTCTCTAACATATGGGTCGCGAAGCTATGACGCAACATGTGTGGGTGCAAACCGCTTGATCCAAGCTGTTTAACACCGTACGCCTTTAGTCTTGTTTGAACCGCACGCGGCGTCAGCCGTTTGCCTCGATTGGATGTAAATAGCGGGTCACTCAGTTCGAATCGCCCCCTCGTACCAAGCCAGGTCTTTATTGCCTTCTTCGCAGCCCTACCAATAGGCGCGAGTCGCGCTTTATTTCCTTTGCCAACTACGTGGACTAATCCATCTTTGAGATCAACGTCTTTGATGTCGATGCCGACGAGCTCCTGTAACCTGATCCCCCCGGAGTACATGAGTTCAAACATTGCACGATCGCGTTTCTCTAACCGCGTCTCTGGCTCTACGTCGAGTAGGTAGTTCATCTGGTCGACGTCCAGGATTTTGGGTAGGCGCGACTGACCTTTTGGATTACGAATGACTTCAGCCGGATTATTCGTACACCATCCTTCGCGAATTGTGAAGCGATAGAACGAACGTAGGCAAGAAAGGGTACGACTAATCGAACTCGCCGCTAAGCCTTGTCGATTCAATCGCGCGATAAACTGCTTTATATCGTTTGGTGTAGCAGACAACACATCTTCTTGCCCAGCACAGAACTTCCTCAAATCTCGTTCGTACGCTGCGGCGGTGGCGACTGAGTATTCCTTCTCAATTCTTAGATAGGTCAGAAATTCTTCGCAGACTCTTGGCAAGACAGTGGTTTTCACGATATAGATTCGAGCGAGTCGCGTTTGAGCGAATATGCGCCCGGGTTTGCCAAGATTCGATCCGCCGAACACGCCAAAGTGGCCCCGAGAAAGTCCAGAAACAGGGTTCCTACATCATTAGCGAAGAAATCGGGATCTTCTGCGCCAACGACCAATACACCTTTCAAAGATCGATGTGAAACTGGTATCTGTGCTAATGACGCCGGGTCAGCTACGTTCACATCAAGAAGCGCCCTATACGTTTCCCTACGGCAGGCTTCACACTTTGTAGACGTCAATGCTGAAAGAGATTCGCATAGAGAAGCATTTAGCGTTCCGAGAGCTCGTATATGTTGCGACCCGGTCCAAGTAACTTCGGGTTGTTCAACGTAGAAACGCGCGTGGTCCGCGGACCGTTCGATCATTGTGCCTCCTATTGCATCGTCGAGATCTTCAACAGTCTCACACTCTTGAAGCGTCAACGCGATTTCAGCTATGATCTTAAAACTCTGTTCGTTTTCGTTGAATATCTCTGTTACGTTCTGCAAGCGCTCTCGAAGGTCGGCGATTTCGGCGCGTAGTTCTGGCAGCCGAACATCGGTTAGCGAAACAACATTACGTTCTCGTTTAGTCAAGCTTGATCTCCCCATCGAAGACTCGTGCGGTGGATGCAATTAATGAGATAGGGTATCCAGGTCCTGCCCAATCCACCGAGACAGTACCTCCTACTTGCTGGACCGCGACTCGGTCTTCAACGTGACCAGCAAGTCTTGCAGCGGTCACTGCAGCACATGCGCCCGTGCCACAAGCCATCGTCTCGCCCACCCCTCGTTCAAATACACGGAGCCGAATGAGATTACGATCGACTAGCTCCACGAATTCCACGTTCGCCGACTCGGGAAATCGGTCGTGTGCTTGTATCGCGTTCGAGACCGTCTCGAAATCGAATTCGCAAGTCTCCTTCATGAGAACGACAGCGTGCGGATTGCCCATCCCAACGGGAATGAGACTAATCGTTCGCGAAGCGTCGAGATTTAAGTCAATTACGTATTCAAGCTGAGGCGATTTAGCGACAAATGGCACACAATCTGGATCTGTAGTCGGTATACCAAGTTCCGCTCGTGCGAGCTCGTTCCCATCAGAATCAGCGCCTAAAACCGTGGCCTTGACGATGCCACCAAGGGTCTTGAATGTAACAGTCGGGTTTGCGCTCAGATTCTCTTCACTCACAAACCGTGCAACACACAACGTGCCGTTCCCACACTGTTGAGCGGAACTGCCGTCGTTGTTGTAGATAACTAACTCGAAGTCAGCGCACTCTTCTTGAAGCGCCTTGATCTGCAACAATTGGTCAAATCCGATGCCTCGGTGACGATCGCCCGCCTCACGAATCCAATCAGTTCGTAACTCGATTTCCTGCGTAACGGATCCGATTACTAAGAAATCATTTCCGAGTGCATGCATCTTCGTGAACTTCACGATAGAGATCTCACGCCTGTTCGAGATTCAGTAAGTCAGTTATCGATTCTCGGCGTCGCGCAACCGTCCAGGAATCCCCTTCTACGACGACTTCTGCAGGTCTCATGCGCGAGTTGTAGTTTGAACTCATGACAAAACCATAAGCACCAACGTCGCGAATCGCCAATAGGTCGCCTTCCTGCACTGCTAACGGCCTCGCTGTCGCAAGAAAGTCTCCTGTTTCGCAGATAGGTCCAACGATATTCCAATCGCGTTCTTCACCGTCCGTGTTATCCACTTTTTCAACGTCATGAAACGCTTCATATAACGCAGGTCTTATTAGGTCGTTCATGGCGGCATCGACGATGCAAAAATCGAGATATCCGTCTCGGGTCGCGGGTTTTAGATACTCAACACGCGTTAGTAATACACCAGCACGTCCAATCAACGAACGACCTGGTTCCACGTCCACTTCGATATCCTGTAAGCGGCGCTGTGAAATCAACTCTCCTAGATCTGTAAACGAAAACGGTTCCTCGTCGGAATACGTAATCCCGAATCCGCCGCCGATATCAAGCACCGCACACGTAATCCCCTCTTCGAGAAGCAGGGATCGAAGCTCGATTAAGGCGTCTAGTGAATCCGCATAGGGTTCAATTTCTGTTAGCTGTGAGCCGATATGGCAAGCGAGTCCCACAAATTTCAATTTCGGCATGTCATTCGCAATCTCAGTCGCCAGCTGGAAGGCATCGTTCTCTGGCATGCCAAACTTGTTCTCGCGCATACCTGTCGCGATATATGGATGTGTATCCACATCGATATCTGGATTTACTCGAATGGCAACAGGCGCTGTGATTGTCAATCGTTCAGCAATCTCTGCAATCCGATACGTTTCCGCGACACTCTCAACATTTAAGCAGCCGATTCCCGCTTTCAAGGCGAAGCTGATTTCTTGATGTGATTTACCGACACCCGAAAACACGACATCAGAAGGGTCGGCTCCTGCTCGAATGACGCGTTCTAGCTCCCCTCCCGATACGATGTCGAAACCGGCACCAAGGGCGACCAAGCGTCTTAGTACTTCGAGATTCGAGTTTGCCTTTACGGCGTAGCGGATACGAGCATCAACTGACGCAAGCGCACGATCAAGTTCTTGATATCGAGAAGCGATATCTGACCAGCAATATATGTAGCAAGGGGTGCCAACCTGCGCTGCGATCGTGCTAAGGGGGATATCGTCAGCGCACAATACGCCTTCTTTTCGCAGGTAAGGCAATTTCAAGTCCCTTTGTCATGCCTTGGCGGAGAATCTCCGCGAAGCAAGTATAAGAGTACGCTTCGAATTCCCGCATGTCTCCTACGCCTGTATTTAATCTGACCATTCTCATATCTCACTAACAATGAAGCAACGATTCGGAACCACGACGGCATTCGCGATTGTCGTGGGTAGCATGGTCGGGACAGGCGTCTTCACTAGCTTGGGGTTTCAACTCGCTGAATTCGAATCAGGTTTCGCGCTCATGTTTCTCTGGATTCTCGGCGGAATTTGCGCCTTTTGCGGAGCTGTGTCGTATTGTGAATTAGCAGCTGCGATACCGCGATCGGGTGGCGAATACACGTTCTTAGGAGAGGCGTTTCATCCTGCGGTCGGTTTTGTTGCTGGTTGGATTTCCTTCACCGTCGGATTTTCAGCGCCTGCTGCGCTTGTTGCGATGACGTTCGGTGCGTACTTAGAAGCCAGTTTTAGCTGGATTAACCCGACGTTGGCTGGAATCGGTCTCATTGTCGTCGTTACCGCACTCCACGGCTATAGTCATCGATCAAGCGGCGGTTTTCAAACCTCGTTCACGCTCGTAAAAATCGCGCTCATCCTACTGTTTTGCGGTGCTGCTTACATACTAGTAAATACACCGCAGCAAGTCTCATTCTTCCCACGATGGACTGACCTTAGTCTTGTCGTAAGCGGTGGATTCGCCGTGTCGCTGATCTACGTGAATTACGCGTATGCTGGATGGAATGCAACAACCTATGTGACCGAGGAGTTCAATCAACCGACACGCGCGATCAATCGCGCGCTAATGGCAGGAACTGGAACGGTGTTAGTCCTATATCTTCTTTTAAACGGAACGTTTCTAACCGTCGCGCCTGCGGAAGTAATGAAAGGTCAAGTGGAAGTCGGTTTTATCGCCGCCAAGTTCGCGTTCGGAGACATCGGAGCTCATCTTATGTCGCTTATGCTCGCGATCATTCTCGTATCAACACTAAGCGCGATGATTCTTGCCGGACCAAGGGTCCTATCGCGCATGGGAAACGACTACCCGATATTAGACTGGTTAGGCCGAACTAATCGACACGACGTCCCAGCGATCGCCATCGCGACGCAGTCGACACTCGCCATCATTTTCATCTTGACCGGCACATTCGAAGACATTCTTGTCTTCGCCGGACTGTTACTTGGTGTCAGCGCGTTCAGTACCGTTAGTGCATCGATATGGATGCGCGTAAAACGTGGTAAACCAACCCGTTACCGCATGCCGCTCTATCCTTTACCACCGATTGTTTTTCTAGGCGTTACGGGCTGGGCGATCGCGTATACGTTCGTTGTGCGCGTGGTTGAAGGTGTCTTTGCTGCGGGCATGATCGCTGCCGGACTGAGCCTATACATATTGGTTAGGCTTGTTAGTCAACGTAGCTCCCCGGATGCAAAAACGCCTCCCGACGATAGCCAATAAGCGCACTTTTCGCCGAATGCACGTTTAACAAGCGTTCGTCAGTTGAATTCGTTTCGCTACGCAGCAGTTCCGCTACAACGTCATTGGCACGGATAAAGGTCAGCTAAACGCTAGTGCTAAAATTCGATTTCAAGGAGCGGAGCCAAACTCAATGAACGACAAGATACGGCACGTCACCGATGATACGTGGGACGATGAAATCCTAAAGTCGGAGAGTCCTGTATTGGTCGATTATTGGGCGGAGTGGTGTGGTCCATGCAAAATGATCGCTCCCATTCTCGACGAAATCGCAGACGAGTACAGTGATCGATTGACAATCTATAAGATGGACATCGATGAGAATACAGAAACGCCGCCGAAGTATGGTGTGCGAGGTATTCCTACACTTATGCTATTTAAGTCTGGTCAGATGGAGGCCGCCAAAATCGGCGTTTTGCCGAAGAAACAACTCACCGCATTTCTTGATCAGTTCGTTTGATTTCTAGAAATTCGCCCCTATTGCTTTAGTTCCGGAGTACTTTCGCATTTCACAAGGATTTGACTTAGAGAGCGATCGCGACGGCGATGCGCTGATTGTGTCAGTGTCCGGTCGCGTGGACGGAACAAATGCGCAGAGCTTCGATAGCTCGCTTGACGAAGTTATCGAAGAATCCGTTAGCGCTGTAGTTCTAGATCTGGCTGGACTGGCTTATATGAGTAGTGCGGGTCTTCGCAGCATTCTTATGACTGCGAAGCGGTTACAGTCACGAAAGGCAAATTTGGCCATTTGCAGCCTGCGCCCAACGATAAACGAGATATTCCAGATTGCGGGTTTTGATCGTATTCTGGATGTCTGTGAGAACCGCACTGACGCGGTAGCGAAGGTTACCGCTTCCTAATTAGATTCTCGCGTCGCCAAGTACGCAGAGAAAGCTCTTAGGTTACCGTCTGACCTGTGCATCGTTATTGCGATGTGCGCACGTACAACACTCGCCTCTTTGATCATTTGATGAGTGCGCGGGTCAAACGCTATGCCTTCAACGTCAGATCGGACCTTCCGATACCGTCCTACGATCGCGTTAGGTTGAGGCTAGTTTCTCGCTAGTGGTTCCACCACGGTAAATCAGACCAAGACCGAAGGTCCATTTCATGTGTCCAAACTGACCGGTGTTGGTTCGCTAAATACCAGTAAGTGTCCGCGATCTTCTCAGGGAGCATGAGACCATCCTCTGCGCCCCGAGTCTCCTTAAGCTGACGAAAGCGCTCAGGACCCAGCATCTTACCTAAGGTATCAGGCGCTTCTACCGCACCGTCGACGATGACGTGTGCAACGTGAATACCTTTTGGCGAGAATTCAGCATTCAGAGATTGGCACAACAGACGTCGACCGCCCATCGCTGCGGTGTGTGAGTGCTGACCCGCATTGCCTCTAACGGCCGCCGTCGCCGACGTAACGATGATGGTTCCGTGTCCGCGCTTTTCCATTAAAGGCGTGACCGCTCGTGCGAGTCGAAACAGCCCGAATGTACCAAGCCGCCACCCCATTTCGAAGGCTCTAGGCTCTGTTTCGGCAAGTGAACGATTCCCGATTTGCGCACCCAGGTTGTAGACGGCGACTTCAATCGGTCCGATATCAGCTTCAATCGCCGAAACACGCGTTTCAATTGCGTCATCATCGATCGCGTTCATAAGAAATCCGCTTGCACTACCGCCGAAATCAGTAATCTCGGCAACCAGCTTCTCGAGCCCGACCACATCGCTACGGCGACATAACACTGCGTGGTATCCCTCCTGGGCGAATCGCTTCCCAACGGTACCGCCAATACCCGCACCAGCTCCTATTACGAGACAAACTGGTTTCATTTCGCTATCGTCCAGAGCGAGTTGTGTACTTGGTTTCGCGGTGCGGCGCCAATTGCCCGTTCAAGATTGGCAATACACAAGAGAGATGGCAATTCGATATGGTGGGATATCACTTCCATGGCTAGTAAATTCGACAGGTTTGGTGAGCTCGCAACTGGGTCTGCTCTAAGCTAACATAAGGGTCAGAGGTTAGCTCTCGTCTGGTCCCACGCAGAGCGTCAGACAGGTAATGTCATCGGTCTGTAGGTAGCCATCTACGAATGCATGGACGCCTGCAAAAACTGCTTCATTCGCGGATTTCGCGTCGCTATATCCGTGAGTAAATATCTCATCGAATCGCTCCATACCGAAAAGTTCCTCATTTCTGTTTTCTGCTTCGTTAACCCCGTCTGTATAGAACACCAACGTATCTCCGTCATGAAGCTCCATTTGGTGGCTTGTGTATTGGTAGTCGCTTGCGACGCCCAGTGCGACGCCATCGTGTGGGTCGAATAAATCTGTACGACCATCTTGATGTACAACCATCATTGGATTGTGCCCGCCATTGCAGTAACTAAGCATGTGCGTAGTCGGGTCGTATATGGCGTAGATCATCGTCACAAACATCATGGAGTCGTTATCTGCGCACAAAATGTCATTGACTGTACGGATGACATCTGCAGGATTCGCGCGTTCCCCCGCTGCGCTCTTGAGCAAGGTACGACTAACCATCATGAATAGTGCAGCGGGTACACCTTTACCCGATACATCAGCGATCGCCAATCCGATTCGACCGTCCGACAGCATATAAAAGTCGTAAAAGTCGCCACCAACTTCGCGAGCCGCAACCATATTGGCATACAGACGATGAGTGGGCGTGGAAACGAAGCTCTTCGGCAAAATGCTCTGCTGCATCGACTTCGCAACGCCTAGCTCGTTCTCGATCGAAACCAATCGATTGCGCGCATCCATCGCATCGCGCCACGACATCAAGTTTTTTATCGTCCGATCGATCGTCACGCGCAGATCATTGAAATCAACGGGCTTTACAACGAAATCAAAGGCACCAAGATTCATAGCCTGGCGAATGTTCTTCATATCACCGTACGCAGAGACGACTACGGAACGTAGCTCCTGTTCGAGATTGCTCATCCGCGATAGAAGCTCTAACCCATCCATCCTAGGCATATTGATGTCCGTCAGAACAATGTCGATAGCATGATTGTTCTTCAAAACCTCCAGCGCTTCTTCACCGTTTCCTGCAAACTCGAAGTGATATACGCCTCGACGAATCTCTCGACGCATACGCTGCCGTACGAGCGCCTCCAGATCAGGTTCGTCATCGACAACTAGAATCGTGTGAGGATCGGCTGTGACTTCTTGTTCGTCTTCGGCCATAGAGTGCTACTAATGGTGATGCGCTTTAGTCGTGCAGATACACCCGCTAAAACGCAGGTGAGTCTTCTGCTATTTTAGATTTAGCGCGATTCGCTCAGAAACTTGAGCCTAGTCGCGAAAATCCATCTACACGATAACGGAAACTACACATCCGAGTAAATTGGAAAGCTCGCGTGTGCGTAGCTAAGCTAACAAGGCTTCGTTTTCTTGCAAGCCAGCCAAACGAATGTCTCGACCTAGTATCTCGACGCACACCTGTTAGTCAAAAGCCCAGCCGTGCCAAAGATTGTCTGGGGTGGACTCAACATCCTCCAAAACATTTCGTGTATCAACCCACCACTGGTATTTCGGTCCTGGACCGAACTCTAGGTCATCGACATAGGTTTCACCGATCCGTTGATAGTCGATGGGCGTGAGTATCCTGACAATTGGCTCGTTCGTTCGAGACGAATAGTTCACCCCTGCCGCATGAATCAGGCGCGGATGCCACCAGATTACATCCCCCGCCGATCCCGTAAATTCAACGGGTCGAGTATCACAGAGCAGCTGGTCGCGTTCCTGTGGATACCGTTCAACCCTGTCTCCGGTAATGGTGCTACCGCTCACACGATCCCAGCACATGTGCATTCGACGATGAGAACCCGGCCAAACTGTGAATCCACCGCACCTGGGACCGACATCACACAAGAGCACCATCGCCGACAACTGCGAAGCCATATAGTCCCCATGGGGATACATGCGATCTTGGGTGGTATCGCCAAGCGGTAAAACACCGTATATTCCCCGCACCCTTCGTACAGGTTTTATCTGTGCTCCCAGGAACTTACTCGCTATGTCTAGCATCTTGGGATGGTTCGCCAACTCGTTGACCAGGAATGATTCCGTGCCTATCCCAGCATCCCCACGAGAGCGCATTTTCCAATTCGTCCCCAACAACGAACCAACACGAGGATGGTCCACCGGTCGCCAATGAGACATGGGATTGTCTAACCAAGTCGTAGGATCGTCTTCCCGCAATCCATGACCGGGAACTTTCGACCAAAAGTACTTATTCGCCTTTTGGATTGCACTGGTTTGGTCCGCAAGTAATCCGCGCTTAATCAGGTAACCATGTCGTTTGAAGAACTCAACATCCGTGTGCTCTAACGTGTAGGGTCTACTCGACACCGTCGCATCTTGCGCTATTACGCTAGTGCGGTACTTGACATCTTCAGCGATCGGCTTTGTCGTCGGGTGTCCGACGTTGTAATCCGGCATTGCGGTCTCGGATTGCGATTGGCTTAACTCAGTCATAGCACCATTACTGCAGTAAGTGAGGTAATTGGCATCCTAAACCCGTAGGTACTCACCGGGTGTGCGAATAAAACGAAATGGCAAATTCGGGTCGCGATCGATGATCTCTTGAGGTACCACGCCTTGCCAATCTTGAGGTTTCTCGTTGGACCGTCGGTAGTACCAACCCAGAAGTACCGTCCGTCGTTCAGACGATCGATTGGGATACGTGCCGTGTAGCAGTCGTGCGTCGCCGATTAGTAATTGACCGACTTTCACAGGTACGTCCACTGCATCTGGATGGTCGATGAACATCCACTCGTTGGTTTCTTTAATGTCGTATCCACCACTTTCATGGGCTTGCACTAAGTGATCGTGCAATTCCAATCGCCGCAGATGACTGCCGGGGATAACGCGAATACAGCCATTGTTTACGGAGGTGTCGGTTAGATACCAATTCAAAAAAACCTGCTGTGGCCAGGGTGACATGCTAATCGGATCATCCCACCGTGCCCAATCTTGATGCCAATACAGAGCTGGTGCGAGAGGCGGTTTTGAAATGATCTGAAACACCCCGCCAGACTTGAAATCCCCCATTCCCAATGCCTCAAGGATTGGTGCAGGATGTTCTATCAGGAAATCAACGACCTCGTCACGCGGAAATTCAGGTGAGCGCTTCGATTGGTTACGGATACCGCTGATTTTGACATCCGAACCTTGGTACTTCCATTGTGGTGGATGGTCACTACGGTTTAACCATTCTGCCGACCAATCGCGCAGACGTGCTACTGAACCGTCCGGCAACCACCCATCTACGAGGCAATAGCCGTTTTTCAGGAGTTGTTCTCGAGCCTGTCGTATTTCGTCAGTTTGTGGTTGCACAGCTCTCTACAGCGATCATCTGGCTCTTGCTATCGAGTGATCTTGCCCAAGATTTCTTGTCGAGTGGTAGAACCAACAATAACAGCGCTCAGTTCACCGTGTGGATTAACCACTATCGTGCGGGGAATGAAATCGGGTCTAGGTTCGTCCCACCTTTCGCGAGGATCCACTAGCAGATCAGGGAACTCGGAACCAAACATATCTTTCTGCGAAGCCAATTCCTCACCTATCACCCCGTCGAAATTTATGCCCAGCACGATCACATTGTGTTTAACTCGATGACGGTGAATCTCGTTGAGGATCCGAATCTCCTCGCGACAAGGTCCACACCAACTCGCCCAATATCCAATGACAACCCACTTGCCCTCGACATCATTAAAGTCAATGTTTTGCCCATTGTCTAGCGGGAAGAGACTTCCTTGAGAAGCCGAAGCGATGGCAGACATCATCAACGTAAAAAGGAAAAAGTGCTGAACCTGTAACCGTCGTCTTGGCGATACTGTGGTTCTCGAGCGCACCTTCATGCCGTACTTCCACGATTCATCGGCGAGAAATCCTCTATCGTCCCTTAAATTCTGGCAAGGGCTTTCCGTCGAATGCTGCCCGTAATGCCTGCGCTGCGTCCTCAGTTCGCATCAATTCGCCGAATAGTTCTGCTTCTCGTTGCAGACCCTCCTTTAACGGGAGATCAACACCTTCTCGAATAGCTCGTTTCGCGTTAGCCAGAGCGCGCGGCGCACGTTTCGCGAGCGCGTCCGCAAACGCAGCAACTTCCTTGCGGTACGACAACAGATCATTCGACAAAACGCGACTCACTATGCCAAGCTCATATGCGGTTGCCGGTAGAAACACTGTGCCATGCAGAATCAGGTCTAACGCCTTGGCTACGCCTAGCAATCGTGCGAACCTTTGCGTACCTCCGCCACCCGGTAGGATTCCAACGCCGGTCTCAGGCAATCCAAGTCGAAAATCACCAGAGCGCGCCAGTCGAAAATCACACGCGAGAGCAAGTTCCAAGCCGCCTCCGGTCGCCATCCCATTGATCGCAGCAATCGTAATAGCGTCCATCGACTCGAGTAGATCCATCGCGCCTCTAAGCCCTCGTGGGCGCCGACGCTGACTAGGTTCGATTGAACGAGGTTGGATCGGCCGTTTTTCTCGAACCTGACGTTCTGCAGATGTCGCTAACTCATCAACCTCATAGTGTCGTACGAAAATGTCTTCTGCGCCACCCGTTAACACGACGACTCGTACGTCGGCGTCTGAATTCAGGGATTCCAATGCCCCAAGTAGCGCTTCCGCGCCCAGAGCGTTAATCGTATGGCGCGGCGGATTGGTTAGGGTAAGCGTAGCAACGAAACCCTCCTGTGTCACAGCGACATATGAATCGTTCATATCGTAGCTCCGATCAAACCCGCTTCGGTTAGATCCTCTTGGATTTCTCTCAGAATATCTGGATCATCAATCGTTGAGGGCATGGAAAATGAATCCCCATCTACCATTTTTCGCATAACTTGGCGCAAGATTTTCCCTGATCGAGTCTTGGGTAATCTCTTGACGATCACGCATCGCCTGAAGTTTGCAAACGGTCCAACCTGCTTTCGCACCAACTGGATCAGTTCAGTCTGTAGTGCTTCAGCCGGGATATTCATACCATCTTTCAGAAGCACCAACCCGATCGGTACTTGACCCTTCTCTGCATCTCGTATGCCAACAACTGCGCATTCCGCAACAGCTGGATGAGAAGCGATGGCCTCTTCGATCTGACCGGTGGAGAGCCGATGACCCGCGACATTCATCACGTCGTCTGTCCTTCCCATCACGTAAACGTAGCCATCCTCGTCCCGGAATCCACCGTCACCCGTAGCGTAGAAGCCTGGAAAACTGGACCAGTACGATGCTTCGAATCGCTCATGATCTAGCCAGAGCGTAGGCAACGGTCCAGGAGGCAATGGAGGCGCGACGACAACGTTTCCATCCGTATACGGTGGCGCTTCAATCCCTTCGTCCGTGAGGATTCTTACGTCGTAGCCCGGAACAGGTAAAGTCAATGAGCCTGGTTTTATCTCTTTCAAGCCATACCCAGCCATGTTCGCACAAATCGACCACCCGGTCTCTGTTTGCCACCAATGATCGATTACCGGGATGTTCAGATGATCGTTGAGCCAATGCCACGTCGGTTCGTCACAACGTTCGCCAGCGACGAATAGGTACTTCAAAGACGATATGTCGTAGTCTCGAAGGAACGTGCACTGAGGATCTTCCTTTTTTATTGCACGAAATGCGGTCGGTGCAACGAAGAACGTCTTTACCTTATGATCCGCAATAACGCGCCAGAACGTGCCAGCGTTAGGTGTTCGGACTGGTTTACCTTCAAATAGGATCGAGGTACAACCTTTGAATAACGGTCCATACACGATGTACGAATGACCAACAACCCAACCCACATCTGATGCCGCCCAAAATACATCCCCGGCGTCAACACCATAGACTGCATTCATGCTGTAGGTGAGCGCGACCGCGTGACCGCCATTGTCTCGCACAACGCCCTTCGGTCGGCCAGTCGTACCCGATGTATATAGGATGTAGAGTGGGTCTAGCGCACCGATCTCTACTACGTCGGCACTAGGCGCTTCCCGCTCCCATTCCTCCCACTCAAAATCTCGGCTAGGCGTCATTGCCGCTTCGCACTGAGGTCGTTGTTTGACGACGACACTGTCGACCTTATGGCTTGCGAGCAATAATGCCTCATCGACTAGTGGTTTGTACGCTATCACTTTGTCGAATTCAATTCCACATGAGGCAGTTAATAGCAACTTGGGCTCTGCGTCATCAATTCGCAAGGCTAGTTCCCTTGCCGCGAATCCCCCAAAAACTACTGAGTGAATCGCACCTAATCGTGCACACGCGAGCATCGCGATCACAGCTTCCGGGATCATTGGTAGGTAAATCACTACACGATCCCCTTTACCGACCCCTAACTGACGCATGCCACCAGCCGCTTTACGTATCCGATCCGCAAGTTCGTTGAATGTAAATTTCTCGATCGACTGGGTTGCTGGCGAGTCGTAGATCAACGCGAGTGCTTCGCCTCTACCCGCCTCGATGTGGCGGTCTACTGCTAACCAACAGCTGTTTAGCGTGCCGTCGCTATACCAACGCCAACTGCCATTGGCATCTTGACTTAGTGTCTCGGTAGGATGTTTAAACCAGTCTATTTCATCCCGCCGTTGTTGCCAAAACGACGCTGGATCCTCAATCGAAAGACGATAGTCGTCTTCGTACGTGGGCATTTTTTAGCTAACCGACCACTGAAGCGTCCAACAGCGACGTTATTGCCCCATCGTCGAATCCGTAATCCAGAAGAACACTCCGTGTATCCTGACCCGGGGCACGTGCGCTATGTGAAACCTCTGCCTGAGAGCGACTGAATCGCGGGGAAGGAGCTGGTTGGGTCACGCCTTCCACTTCAACAAATGTCTGACGCGCACGGTTATGTGGGTGATCGGGCGCCTCCCAAATCGACAAAACTGGTGCGAAGCAAATGTCTGTTCCTTCCATGATGGCACACCACTCATCACGGGTCTTCGCCTTGAAGATCGCTGTCAGAACTTCTCGTTTCCCTACCCAACCATCACGATCCATCTGAGCGTCAAAGTCTGTTGCGTTAACGCCAGAGTGCTCAACTAACAGTTCATAAAACTGTGGTTCTATAGAACCAACGCATATGTATTTGCCATCGCTCGTTTCGTAAGTCCCATAGAAATGAGCACCGCCATCCAGCATGTTGCTGCCACGCTCAGGCACGAATCCATAATCCTTCATTCCGAAAAACGCCGACATCAAACTTGCAGCACCATCGACCATAGCCGCGTCGACTACCTGCCCCTTGCCAGACTTTTGCGCTTCTAGTATCGCGCAAACTAGACCAAACGCGAGCAACATACCGCCGCCACCGAAGTCACCTATGAGATTCAACGGTGGAACAGGTTTACCACCGGGTTCACCAATCGCATGCAACGCGCCAGCGAGACCAATATAGTTGATGTCATGGCCGGCAGCGTGTGCTAGCGGACCTTCCTGTCCCCAACCGGTCATACGCCCATATACGATCTTTTCATTTCGCGCAAAACAGTCCTCAGGTCCGACCCCTAATCGCTCCGTCACTCCCGGACGAAATCCTTCAAAGATCGCATCTGCGTTCTCACACAGTTTTAAGACGACCTCAGCGCCCTGCGGCTTTTTTAGATCAACTGCGATTGAGCGGCGGTTACGCTGCATGACATCGCGAGGCTGGCGTGGGTTTGCCGCGATTCTGTCGACGCGAATGACCTCTGCACCCATATCTGAAAGCATCATGCCGCAAAACGGTCCTGGACCAATACCTGCTAATTCGATGACGCGAAAACCCGCTAACGGTCCCATGTGACGCTCCTAGTCGCAATGTTGGTATCGACAGGATTTTACGAAGCAAGGCTCAATCGACAGACGCTTCGACACCACGTTGCGACCCTTGATAATTGCCGCTTCCGAGCGACTTTCATACGTAACTTTGCGTGTTTTAGGCATCGAAACGTCTTGCGACGAGACAGGAATCGCGATTTACGACACAACGAAAGGTATCGTCAGTCAGAACGTATATAGTCAAGTCGACTTGCATGCGAAATATGGCGGCGTTGTACCTGAACTAGCGTCACGCGACCATATCCGTAAGACGTTACCTTTGATCCATCAAACCATTGCCGATATAGATATTTCGGTGAACCAACTCGATGGTGTCGCCTATACCGCTGGGCCGGGTCTTACTCCTGCATTGCTTGTAGGCGCGACCTTGGCTCGAGCTCTCGCTTGGTCATTGGACGTGCCTGCGATCGCCGTTCATCACATGGAAGCCCATCTGTTAGCGACGTTGCTATCCCCATCTAAACCTCAGCTCCCGTTTATCGCTTTGCTTGTGTCCGGAGGCCACACAATGCTCGTAAAGGCAACCGACTTTGGCGAATATGAAATACTCGGCGAATCTCTCGATGACGCTGCGGGTGAAGCCTTCGACAAAACCGCGAAACTGCTGGGATTAGGGTACCCCGGGGGTCCAGAAATAGCGCGACTCGCTACACGTGGGACAGAGGGGGTATTCACATTTCCTCGTCCTATGACTGATCGACCTGGCTTGGACTTTAGTTTTAGTGGTCTTAAGACGGCCGTTCAAACCGCTGTTAGAAATTCGAGCGAACTAGATGACCAGGCTCGCGCCGATATCGCGTTAGCTCTCGAGGAGGCGATTGTTAGTACACTCCACATTAAGTGTCGCCGCGCGCTAGAAGAACACCGTATCTACGAGTTGGTACTAGCGGGTGGCGTCGCGGCCAATCAACGGCTACGCGAACGTATGAAAGAACTTGATGCCCACGTGCACTACCCACCTATCTCGCTATGTACGGACAACGGTGCAATGATCGCTTACGCAGGTCATGAGCGCCTGAGACGTGGGATGTCCACTGATCTTGTCGTTAACTGCCAGGCGAGATGGTCGATAGAAGCAATCGACTGATACTACTTGACCTAGGTAATTAGGGTCCCAACCCCACCATCAGTAAACACCTCTAATAGTGTTGCGTGAGGCACGCGCCCGTCGATGATATGAGCGGCGCCTACGCCATTCTCGACCGCCGAAAGGGCACACTCGGTCTTAGGCAGCATGCCGCCTTCCACAACACCTTCCTCAATCAAAGCAGTGACTTCCTCTCGGGTAACCGTTGTCAGCGTATTACCTGCTTTGTCAAGCAATCCAGGCGTATTCGTAAGAAGAATGAGCTTGGCTGCGTGTAGGTGCGCTGCAACTGCTCCGGCCACGACATCCGCATTGATGTTGTACGAAGCCCCTTCAGGTCCCACACCGATCGGCGCGATTACCGGGATAAAACCACTATTTTCTAATGCTTCAAGTACTTCCGTGTCAACAGAGTCAACTGTTCCGACATGTCCTAAATCAATGATCTCTGGTGGGTTGTAGTCACCGGCCGCTTGCTGAAATATCATTTTCTTCGCGCTGATCAAATTACCGTCTTTACCCGTCAAACCGATTGCGCGACCACCGTGCTCATTGATGATTGAGACGATCTGTGGATTGAGCAGTCCTCCCAATACCATCTGAACCACGTCCATGGTACGGGCGTCTGTGACGCGTAAGCCACCGACAAATTTGGTCGGAATTTCCAATTCGTCGAGCAATTCGCCGATTTGAGGGCCACCACCGTGCACAACAACTGGGTTCATCCCGACTAACTTGAGGAGCACGATGTCACGAGCGAAGGCATGCTTGAGCTCGTCGTCAACCATGGCATTTCCGCCGTACTTGACGACAATCGTCGACCCTTGAAATTTCTGAATGTACGGTAGCGCTTCTTCAAGGATTCGAAACGTGACCGCAAAGTTCCGTTTCACAACCACTCCTCAAGCGATAGATCTGGCGCGATTCGTTCTAACTCGCGTTTGAATAGACGCTTGATTCGAGTCAGCGCAGATTCAGTTTCTGCTTCAAACCGGAGCGACAACTTGGGGCTGGTATTTGACGCGCGAACGAGACCCCAGCCATCATCGAAATCGATTCGGATGCCGTCGGTGTTGTCTGCCGATCCGGTATCAAAAGAAGCGCAGCGAGTAAGGCGCTTAACGATTTCGAATTTTCGATAGTCCTCAACGGGAATAAGAATCTCTGGCGTAGCCGGACGCTGTACGATGTCGTGGAATAGCTCACTAGCCTTTGACGCCTTACTTATGAGCTCAAGGAAACGGGTTCCCGCGTATGCCGCATCGTCGATGGCATACCATCGGTCTGGAAAGCAAAAGTGTCCACTAAATTCGCCGCCAAGCATTGCATCGTGTTGACAAACGCGTTGCTTGATATTCGTGTGTCCAGTCGGAGAAACGAAGGGAACCCCTCCGCTTGCCATTACGGTTTCCCTCACGCTGACACCACATTTCACATCAAACACCACGGTGCTACCCGGTTGGTCTGCAAGAACATCCCGCGCGAACAATGCAAGTAATCGGTCTGACCAAACGTTCTCACCTTTCTCGGTCACAACACCTACTCGATCGCCATCGCCATCGAAAGCAAGACCCGCGTCCGCGTTGTACTCGACGACAGTCTTGCGAAGATCAATCAGATTGGCAGGGACGGCCGGATCAGGATGATGGTTCGGAAACGTACTGTCAACTTCTTCGTAGAGTACGAAAACGTCGCACCCGATTGCCTCAAACAGTTTTCTGGACAACACGCCCGATGCACCATTACCACAATCAATAACCACCTTTAGTGGTTTCTCAAGTTGTATTTGAGAAGCGACTTCGTGAACGTACTCGTCCAAAACATCGTAGTTTTGAAGGGAACCTTCGCCTGAAAGGAAGTCCTGTCGCACGACACGGTCATGGAGACTTAGAAGCGCGTTCCCAGAAAATGGCAAGTGGCCTATCGCGAATTTCAGACCGTTGTAGGACGCTGGGTTGTGCGAACCCGTTACGACGACCGCCCCACCCACTTTACGCTTCAACGCGCCATAGTGCACTAACGGCGTTGGGATCAAACCTAGATCAATGACATCGATGCCGCTTTGACGCAACCCCTCTGCGAGCGCTATCAGGTAGCCGAGGCTTGACTCACGACCGTCTCGGCCGATCGTAACGGAGTGATTGTCCGAACGTTCTCGTAATTCCGAACCAAATGCGCGACCAATCGCATGAACTATCTCCGGGGTTAGGTTTTCACCTACCAAACCGCGGACATCGTAGGCGCGAAATATAGACGCGTCGATTTCTGGTGAGGCGTCAGTCTCGCCAAAGCGTGTTGCGGATCCCATGGAGCTCAACGCGTCGAGCCATTGGATCTCGTGGCGTTGTCACTGCTTGCAAGTAAACTCATTGTTTCACTCACAATTCGCTCCGCGATGACATCTTTCGATGCGAACGGAATCTCGACATCGCCGTCATCATGGATTAACGTAACCCTATTCTCGAAGCTATCGAACCCAATCGATTTGTCTGACACATCATTCACTACGATCACATCAAGCTTTTTGCGTACTCGTTTCTCTCGAGCATGTTGGACTACGTCGTTCGTTTCTGCGGCGAATCCGACTAAGAAAGGTCGATTGGCGAGATTGGCGACGGATTCAACCACGTCAACGGTTTCCACCAGCTCCAACGTCCGTTTGTCAGATGATTCGGAAGACTTCTTGATCTTAACGTCATGCGATGTAGTCGGTTTGTAGTCCGCAACCGCGGCAACCGCGAATAGGACATCGCAACTCTGCAAATTCTCGTGAACTGCGTCGTGCATTTCAGCAGCCGATTCGACGTTTACTCGATGGACGCCGGGCGGCGCATCGAGAGAGACAGGTCCGGTAATAAGCGTCACATCGGCTCCCATTGTCTGAGCCGCAGCGGCAATAGCGAAACCTTGTCGCCCGGAACTTGCGTTTGTTAGATAACGTACCGGATCGATACGTTCGCGCGTTGGACCAGCCGTGACTAGCACTTTGACACCATTTGCGAGTCCACTCGGATGCGCAGAACGATGACTAGCCTGAGTCACTACCTCTTCAACCGCGCTAACGATTTCATGAGGTTCCGACATACGACCTGGACCAACTTCACCACATGCTTGATCCCCGGAATTCGGTCCTACGACGTGGACACCGTCCTCCTTCAGCTGCGCCAGATTACGTTGCGTCGACGCATGGTTGTACATTTGTTGATTCATTGCTGGTGCTATCAAGACTGGCGCTTGCGTAGCCGTGTAGATCGTCGATAGGAGATCATCCGCCACTCCGTGTGCGAATTTCGCGACTACGTTTGCAGTCGCAGGAGCGATCAGCAGGATATCTGCCAGTCGTGCTAATTCGATATGACCTATCGTGCGCTCTGCATCCTCGTCCCAGAGAGAATGTCGCACTTTCTCTCCAGTCACCGCTGCAAGCGTCGCCTTAGTGACGAAGTTTTCAGCGCCTTTCGTCAACACGGGGATAACTCGATCGCCCGACGACACCATTTGTCTGGCGAGTTCAGGCGTCTTATAGGCGGCGATACCTCCGGTAATGCCTAAAACGATTGTTTTTCGCGCCATGTTTTCGCTCAACAGGTGACCCAAATTGCCAGAATTCGGGAAAATTGCACCAAGTTCATAGAAATATCAAGGAATTATGACAGGAGTAGCGTGTTTAATCGACGTGTCGTGAATTTCAATAGGTTGTGAAAATAATCTTCTGCAAATTCCACATATAAAAATGCGCCCGATCGCGA